>CAMLLJ010000147.1 GCA_946480845.1 uncultured Gemmatimonadota bacterium | reverse complement strand
TGCCCCTCCTGCTGCTCGACATCGTGCGCGTGCCGCTGCTGCGCACCCTCCTGGGCGACCTCAACCCCGACGTCACCACCGGCACCACCCAGAGCGCGCACCACCTCGGTGTCGCCATGGTGCTGGCCGCCACGCTCCTGGTGTCGCTCGCGCTCGCCACCGGCCGGCGCGCGACGCTGCTGGTGCTCGCCTGCCTGTATGTGTTCCTGATGACCGATTCCAAGCACGTGATCATCTCCGCCCTGGTGCCTGGCGCGGTGTACGTCGCGATCGTGATCTGGCCCGGGCTCACGCCCGCGCGCCGGCGCGCGGCAAAGCTCGCCGGCCTCGCGCTGCTGCTCACGGCAGGACCTTATCTCGGGGTCCGGGTCGGGCGCTTCATCGTGGACGGCATCTGGAAGCCGTACATGACACTGGCCACGATCAACCCGAAGGCCCAGCTCATCCTCCGGACCGCGAGCCTGCTGGGACAGAACAACCTGCAGACCTGGATCGGCCACGGGCCGGGCAGCTACGCCACGCGCGCGGCCACCATCCGGGCCACCGACGTGCTCTTCAAGGAGGCGGACCGCCTCCCGTCGTTCATCCCGCCCCATACCGGCGACGCCTACCGCTCGGTGGCGTACGACCTGTACACGAGCGAGGTGGCGGGGCAGGCGCAGTACCGGAGCGGCGCCCTCACCAATCCCTTCAGCAGCCTGGTCGGGGTCCTCGCGGAATACGGGCTGGCCGGCTCGATCGTCGTGGCGGGATTCTTCTTCGTGCTGGCGCGGGCGGGCTTCAGGAACTGGCGACGGGTGGAGCTGCCGGGCGCCTTCCGCGCCGCGGGGGCGACGCTCGGCTTCGGCGTGCCGCTGATCGTGCTGCTCGGGCTGTTCGACAGCTACCTGGAGCAGCCGGACCTGACGGCGCTGGTCGCCGTGCTGGCGCTGGTGGTGGTGGCCGGCGCCGAGCTCTAGGCGGCGCCGCGCCGCACCGCGGTGCGGAGCTGTTCGTAGCCCAGGGGGTCCAGCTCGCGCGCGGACCAGCCGCTGGCGCGGAGCCCCAGCCAGAACACGGCGAGCGCACCACCGAGCAGGCCGCCGATGAGGGTCATGCGGGTGCGGCGGGGGAATTCGCGGTACGGGGCGGGCTCCGGGCGCTGGACCAGGGTGAAGGCCGGCGTGTCGCGCACCTCGTCGATCTTCGCCTCCTGCAGCTCGCGCGCGATGCGCCCGTAGCTCTCCTCGAGCAGGTCGATGCGCCGCTGGAGCTGCTGGCGCTGGAAATTGAGCCGGGGAATGTCCAGGCCGCCCCGGTTGGCCTCGAGGAAGTTGCGCATCGCCGCCTCCGCGTCGCGCAGCTCCGCCTGGGCCCGGCCGATCTCCCGCTCGGCGAACTGGCGGCGCTCCGAGGCGGCGCTCTTCCGGGTCTCGACGTTGAAGCGCTCCAGGCGCTCGTAGATCCGCGCGGCCACCGCCGCCGCGAGCTCGGGGTCGGGAAGCAGGACGTCGAAGGTGACGGTACCGGTGCGGTCGTTGGTGGAGGTGGCCATCGCGTCGCGCAGCTTGTCCACGGCCGCGCTCAGTGTCCGCCGGGGCGTGTCCTCCCGCACGTCGAGGAGCTCCACCAGCGGCTTCCGGGCGCCCCGATCGCCGGGATCGGCAAACGAGTCGAGCACCACCTGCTCGAGCAGGCCGGGACCGACCAGCACGTCGGCATAGAACTGGAGCGAGCGGATCCCGCCGAGCGAGCCGCCGCCGAGCTGGCCCGCCAGCGCGGCAAGGCCGCCCGCCGAGGAGAGGCCGCGCTGCTCCTCCAGCGCAAACTTCGCCGTGGAGCGGTAGCGGGGCGTGGCGAGCAGCGCCCAGGCCGCGGCGGCCGCCGCGCCGATCAACGCCGCGCCGGCGATGAAGCGCCAGCGCCGGAGCAGGGTGGCGGCCAGGCGGAGAAGGGAGGTCGCCGGCGGCGCGGAGGAGGCACCGGGCCGGGTGCCGGCGGCGGGTTCGGTCATAGGTAGGCGGAAACGTCGCGGCCGCCGGGAGTGACGTCAAGTGCGCGCGGCACCCGAAAGGACGGCATGGCGGCTCACGGACGGCGGCTGGTCGGCGCGACGATGGTGTACGGGCTCGGCGAGGCGCTCAACCGCTTCGCCAACCTGCTGCTGCTGCCGCTGTTCACCGCCTACCTCTCGCCGGCCGATTACGGCGTGATCGCGCTGCTCGCGTTCATCCCCTTCCTTGCGCGCCCAATCTTCTCCTTCGGCCTCGACACGGCGGTCGGCATCGCCTACTTCGAGCGTCCCGACGATGCCCACCGGTCAGCGGTCATCTGGAGCGCGCTGGCGCTGCTCGCGGCCAGCGTGGCGCTGCTGCTGCTCACCGGGCTTCCCGGCGCGGCGGTGAACAGCCGCATCATCCTGCGGACCGGCGACCTGGCCGGCCTCGTGGCCCTTGCCGTGCTGAGCAGCGCGGCGCAGATCCTCGTCCAGCCCTTCATGCAGCGGCTCCAGTTCCAGGGGCGCGCGCGGCTCTACGTCCTGCTGAGCGCGGTGTCCACGCTCTCCGGGATCGGGCTTGCCGTGCTGCTCGTGGTCGGGTCCGGCCGCGGGGTGCGCGGCTGGGTGGAGGCGGATCTCGCAGGCAAGGCGCTCACGCTGGCGCTGTTCGCGCTGCCGGTCGTGATCGCGGCCCGGCCGCGGTTCGATCGGGCCGTGGCCAGGCACCTGCTGCGGCTCGGCCTTCCCATGGTGCCGAGCTTCGCCTTCGTCTTTGTGCTCCAGCAGGGCAACAAGTACATCCTGCAGCTGATCAGCGGCCTCGCCGCGCTGGGCGTCTACAACGTCGGGTTCAACCTGGGCATGGCTGCGCTCGGCATGCCGGTCGCCGCCTTCCAGCGCGCCTGGACGCCGCACTTCATGTCGTACCTCGATCGCCGGGACGAGGCGCGCACTGCGTTCGGGCGGATCATGACGTGGTACATCTTCGGCTTCGGCACGCTGAGCCTGCTGGTATTCATCATCGCCCGGCCGCTGGTCATGGTGATGACGCAGCCGGAGTTCCACGGGGCGTACCAGTCGCTCGGGCTCGCGGCGGCGGCCCAGTTCATCTTCGGGGCGTTCCTGGTGCTCCTGCCGGGCCCATACTTCGAACGGGATGTCAAGGCGCTGGCCGTGACGCAGGCCGCGGCTGCGGTGATCTCCATCGCCGCGAGCACGCTGCTCATCATGCGGCTCGGACTGCTGGGGGCGGGCCTCGGGCTGGTGACCGGAGCGGCGGCACAGGCGTTGCTCCAGCTGCGCCGGAACCGCCGGAAGGCGTACCTGGACGTCGCCTATGACGGCCGGGCGGTCCTCCGGTTCGGACTGCTGTACCTGATCGTGGCGGCCGTCATGCTCGTGGAGCGGGACCTGTCCCTGCCGCAGGAGCTCCTGCTGAGCGCGGCAGCTGTCGTGGTCGTGGTGCCGGCGGTCCTGGGCCTGCTGGGCGCCGCCGAGCGCCGGCGCGTTTTCGCCTTGGCAGGCCGGGCGCTGGCCCGTCTCAGGCCGACCCCCGCCGGTTGAATCAGCCCGCCCACCGGGCCAGATTCCGGGGCTCGCCCGGAGCGGGCGGCCGAACATCCAAGTGGAGCTTTGCGTGAATTCGGTAGCCCTCGATGACGTCCGTGCCTACTGGGAGGCCCATCCCCTCTCGGCCAGCGCGATCCCGCACCCGCTCGGCAGCCGCGAGTACTTCGAGTACTACGACCGCCTGCGCGAGGCGAATGAGAGCGTCGAGTTCTCCGCCCTCCTGCACGAGTGCCGCGACTTCGCCGGCCGTAAGGTGCTGGACGTGGGCTGCGGGAACGGGTACGTGCTGAGCCGCTACGCGCGCGAGGGGGCCGAGGTCTTCGGCGTGGACCTCACCGATGCCGCGGTCAGCCTCTGCCGGAAGCGCTTCGAGTTCATGGGCCTCACCGGCGACTTCCGCCGCGCCAACGCCGAGGCGCTCCCGTTTCCCGATGCCACCTTCGACTGCGTCACCTCCATGGGCGTCCTGCACCATACGCCGGGCACCGAGGCGGCCGTCGCCGAGGTGCACCGCGTGCTCAAGCCGGGCGGGCGGCTCATCGTCATGTTCTACCACCGCAACTCCGCGCTCTACCGCATCAAGTTCCCGATCCTCCGGGTCTGGAAGGGGAAGTCCACGCAGCGCCTCGTGAACGAGGTGGATGGAGACGACAATCCCCTCGGGAAGGTCTATTCGAAGGAGGAGCTCGGCCGGCTGCTCGGGCGGTTCTCGGAGGTCGAGATGTTCGCCGGACTGCTCGAGGGCGAGATGATCATCCCGAGGGCGGGACGCCTCATCCCCGCCGCGCTGCTCCGTCCCTTCGAGCGGCGTTGGGGCTGGTTCCTCTACGCCAAGGGCCGGAAGCGCGCATGACGACCGGACTCTATGCGCGCACGCCGCTCCGCATGCACGGGGAGATCCCGGTCTTCTCCGCCGCGGACGGCTACACCGAGAACTACGCGTCGATCAGCGCGGACCACCTGGCCGAACTGGAGCGCACCGCGGAGAACCCCTGGATCCCCGAGGAGCTCTGGCGGGAGAGCGAGGCGAGCACGCTGGCGCTGATCCAGCGGCACTCGCGCCCCGGCGACCGGATCCTCGACGTCGGGGTCGGGCTCGGGCGGCTGCTCGGCTATGTGCCCGACCGGCGCCGCTACGGGATGGACATCAGCCTGGGGTATCTCGAGCGCGCGGCGGCACAGGGCATCGAGGTCTGCTTCGCCCGCATCGAGGACATGCCGTACCACGCGGACAGCTTCGACATCGTGGTCTGCACCGACGTGCTGGAGCACGTCCTCGACCTGCACCTCTGCTGCTCGCGCATCCTCTCGGTGCTGCGGCCGGGTGGCACCCTCATCGTGCGCGTCCCCAACCGGCAGGACCTGAGCGAGTACCTGGATCCCGCCTATCCGTATGAGTTCGTGCACCTCAGGAACTTCGACGAGCCGTCGCTCCAGCTGCTCTTCGGCAAGATCTTCGGCTGCGAAGTGCTGGAGACCGCGCCGGGGGCGTACTGGCCCTTCAACGACCGGCTTCGCTGGGTCCTGCCGCTCCCGCGCTTCCGCGGCCTCATGCGCCACGCGATGCTGGGTCTCCGGCGGGTGAGCCGTGGCACGTATGCCGCGCTGCTGCCGAAGCTCTACCATCCCGAAGCGGTGAACATCGCCGTGCGGAAGCCGGCCGCGTGAGGAGGACCGCCTAGATGTGCGGCATCGGCGGCGCGGCGGCGCTCGGCGGGGGGCCGGTACCGAACCTCCGCGGCGTGCTCGCCACGATCAACCGGCTGCAGGCCCACCGCGGCCCCGACGGCCAGG
The DNA here is from genome assembly GCA_946480845.1 of uncultured Gemmatimonadota bacterium. Next base: position 1,877 of record CAMLLJ010000147.1, on the reverse strand, counting down.
GGACCTGGGCGGAGGCGCGCGGGCGCGCCGGCTTCGCCCACCGGCGCCTCAGCATCATCGACCTCGAGACCGGCGACCAGCCAATGGCCGACGAGGGCGGCAACGTCGTCGCCTACAACGGCGAGATCTACAACTACGTCGAGCTGCGCCGCGAGCTGGGCATCGAGCGGTTCCGCACCACCTCGGACACGGAGGTGATCCTCCACGCCTACCGGCGCTGGGGCCCCGCCTGCGTGGACCACTTCCGCGGGATGTTCGCCTTCGCGCTCTGGGATGCCGAGCGCGACCTGCTCTTCTGCGCCCGCGACCGGTTCGGCGTGAAGCCGTTCTACTACTCCACCGCCGGCGATGTCCTCTACTTCGCCTCCGAGGCGAAGGCGCTGCTGCCGTTCGTCGGCGCGGTGGAGACCGACCTCCAGGGCTTCAAGGACTACCTCGCCTTCCAGTTCTGCCTTGCCGGCAAGACCCTCTTCAAGGGGATCCAGGAGCTCCTTCCGGGCCACACGCTGACGGTGCACGCCGGCGGCCGCGTCGAGGTGTCGCGCTACTGGGAGGTCTACTACGAACTCGACTTCGGCCGCGAGCCCAGGTACTTCGAGGAGCGGCTCCGCGAGCTGGTCGAGGACTCGGTGCGGCTCCACCTGCGCGCCGACGTGCCGCTGGGCGCGTACGTGAGCGGCGGCGTGGACTCCGGCGTCATTGCGTCGCTCGCGAGCAGGCAGGACACCGGACTGCTCGGGTTCACCGGCCGCTATCCGCTGGGCCCCGAGTACGACGAGAGCCGCTACGCACGCGAGCTGGCGGGCGCCTGCAGCTTTCCGCTCCACGAGCTCGAGATCACGGCGCGGGACTTCATCGACCACATCGGCCGGGTGATCTATCACCTCGACTATCCGGCGGCCGGCCCGGGCTCGTTCTCGCAGTTCATGGTCTCGGGCCTCGCGCGGCAGCACCGGAAGGTGGTCCTGGGCGGGCAGGGCGGGGACGAGATCTTCGGCGGGTACACCCGCTACCTGATCGCCTACTTCGAGCAGTGCATCAAGGCGGCGATCGACGGCACCTCGCACAACGGCAACTTCGTCGTCACCTACGAGTCGATCATCCCCAACCTGACGGCGCTCCGGAACTACAAGCCGCTGCTCCAGGAGTTCTGGCGGGAGGGACTCTTCGCCGAGATGGACCGGCGCTACTTCCGGCTCATCAACCGGGCACCGCATCTCGGAGACGAGATCGCCTGGGAGGCGCTGGGCGACTACTCGCCGTTCGACACCTTCGCCGGGATCTTCCACGGTGACAACGTGCGCAAGGAGTCGTACTTCGACCTCATGACGCACTTCGACTTCAAGACGCTGCTGCCGGCCCTGCTCCAGGTGGAGGATCGGATGAGCATGGCGCACGGGCTCGAGTCGCGGGTGCCGCTGCTGGACCATCCGCTCATCGAGTTCGCCGCCACCATTCCGTCGGACGTGAAGTTCAAGGACGGCACCATGAAGCACGTCTTCAAGAACGCGCTCGGCGACGTGCTGCCGCGGTCCATCCGCGAGCGGACCGACAAGATGGGGTTCCCGACCCCGGTCAACGAGTGGGTGCGCGGGCCGGCCCGGGAGTTCGTCTTCGACACGCTCTCGAGCAGGGCGGCCCGGTCCCGCGAGCTGGTCGACAACCGCAAGGTCCTGGCGAAGCTGGAGACCGAAGGGAAGTTCGGCCGGAACCTGTGGGGGCTGCTGAGCCTGGAGCTGTGGCAGCAGGCGTTCCATGATCGTGGTGCGGGTGCGGAGGACGTGCCGGCCGCGGGGCAGACCCAGCGCAGCGCGGGGGGGTGCCCCCCCCCCGCCGACAAAGCCCCCCCCCCACCCCCCCACCGCGCCGGGTGACCC
>CAMLLJ010000146.1 GCA_946480845.1 uncultured Gemmatimonadota bacterium | reverse complement strand
CGACGATGGCGTTGTCGGTGATGCGGACCCCGTGGTGCACCTCGTACTTCTCCTTCAGCCCGCGCAGGATCGCGATGGTGTCGCCCACGCTCGGCTCGCCGACCAGCACCGGCTGGAAGCGGCGCTCGAGCGCGGCATCCTTCTCGATGTGCTTGCGGTACTCGTCGAGCGTGGTGGCGCCCACTACGTGCAGCTCCCCGCGCGCGAGGGCCGGCTTGAGCAGGTTCGATGCGTCCACCGCGCCCTCGGCCGCCCCGGCGCCGACGATCGTGTGCAGCTCGTCAATGAAGACGACGTAGCGCCCCTCGGACTCGACCAACTCCTTGATGACGGACTTGAGCCGCTCCTCGAACTCGCCGCGATACTTGGCGCCGGCGAGGAGCAGGCCGACGTCGAGCGTCACCAGCTCGCGGCTCCTGAGGGACTCGGGCACGTCGCCGTTGACGATCCGCTGCGCCAGGCCCTCGACGATCGCCGTCTTCCCCACGCCGGGCTCGCCGATGAGCACCGGATTGTTCTTGGTGCGCCGCGACAGCACCTGCATGACCCGCCGCACCTCCTCGTCCCGGCCGATCACCGGATCCAGCTTCCCGCTCCGGGCCATCTCGGTGAGGTTCCGGGTGAAGCGCTCGATCGCCTGGTACTTCTCCTCGGGCGACTGGTCGGTGACCCGGTGCGACCCGCGCACCTCCGCGAGCGCCGCGCGCAGGTCGTCGCCGGACACGCCGGCCGCGCTCAGCAGGTCGCGGGCGGTGGTGCCCTTCTCCTCGGCGAGCGCCACCAGGAGATGCTCGGTGGACACGTAGGCGTCGTCCAGCGACTTCGCCTCGGCCTCGGCCCGGTCGAAGACGCGGTGCAGCTCCCGGCTGAACGTCGGCTCGCCGGAGGCGCCGCCGCTCTGCGCCGGGAAGCGGGCGAGTTCCCGCTCCGTGTCGGCGGCGAGCTGGGTCACGTTGAGCCCGGCCTTCTGCAGCAACGGCTGCACCACGCCTTCCGCCTGGCCGAGCAGCGCGGCGAAGAGGTGCGCGTCGTTGACGACGGGATTGCCGCGGGTGCGCGCCGCCTCGGCCGCGTCGCGGAACGCCTCCTGCGCCTTGATGGTGAGCCGGTCGGGACGGATCATGATCCAAAGCTGCCAAGGCCGGCTGTGCGGTGCAAGCGGGAACGACGAAGGCCGCCTCGCGGCGGCCTTCGTGCTGCTGCGCTGTCAGCCCGAGCTGGTCACCCGGCGCTGGACGATCATCTTCCGCGTCTGGGCCTGCCCGTCGACGGTGAGCCGGACCCAGTACACTCCGGTCGTGGCCTGGCGCTCGCCATCGTCATACTGGCCGTCCCAGAAGGCGCGGTACTCACCGCACCGGAGCCTGAGGCCCTGCAGCCGGCGCCCCGGTTCCTCGATCAGCATCGGCACCGCCACGACCTGCGCAATCACGTTGCGCACTTCGAGCGAGACCGTGGGCAGGTGTCCGTTCCTGCAGATTTCCGCGTGGATCGTGAACGGAATCGTGGTGGACGCGAACAACGGATTGGGGTAGTTCTCCTTCAGCTCGAATGCCGGCGGATCCCTGGCATCCTGCGCCGCCAGTGGCGGGCCGATGCCCACCAGCAATCCGAGCCACCACCCCGGCCACGCAAAGCGGACCATGGGCACTCCTTCCAACAAGGCGTTGAACCGTGGTGGCACCTCCACGTAGAGTCGGTTTGACTGCCGGTGTGACCGTGTGCAAGGAAGATGCGCGGCGGCCTCTGGGCAAGTCAAGCTCGCGCAAGTGATTGCGCGCGAATTCCTTAGGGCGCTGCTCCGGGACCCGCCTGCGGGCCCCGGAGCCGCCGGGTGTCCCCCGAGCGGACGGTCAGCCCCTGGCGGTCGGACCACTCGAGCAGCGGGATCAGGAACTTCCTGGAGAGTCCCAGGGATTCGCGCAGCCGCCCCACCGTGACCTCCCCGCTGGCTCCCGCTTCCACCACCGCCCGGGCGAATGCCTCCAGGGCCGTACGCGAGTAGTACCGGTCGCGTTCCACCGCCTCGACGCTCCCGGCGGCCTCCGCGATGCGCAGGATGGCCGGGAGGTCGGGCCGGCCGACGAGCTGCGCCAGCTCGGGCACCGATGGCGGTGCCAGCCCCGCCGCTTCGAGCCGGGCGACCATCTCGGCGACGATCGCGTCGCCACCGGAAACACGGCTGCGGAAGCCGCGAGCCGATGCGAGGCCGCCTGCCACCGCGATCTCGCCTTCCTCCCTGAGGCCGGCCAGTGCCGCCTCGGCGATGGGATCGGCGGCACCGGCCGACCGGCGCAGCGTCTCGAGCGGCATTCCGCGGTCGGCGGGACGTTCCCGATGAAAGCGCCCGAGCGCGGCGACCAGGGCCGCGCGTGCGGCCGAGATCGAGCCGGTGGTGACGATCTGGCCGTCCAGCCGTCGCAGCGCGGCGTGGCCGCGCACCAGGCGCTCGACATGATGCCGCGGCAGCCCCACGACCACCGGAGCCAGCGACAGCGCGAGTCCCGCGCGGCGGCGTGCCACCAGCGCCTCGAGCCGGGCCGGCAGGTCGTCGCCGGCCAGCGCCTCTGTCCAGGGCGCCCGCCGCTCGGGCAGCGGATCCACTACGGTGCCGCCGCCCACGACGGCGGCCGGTGACGTCGTGCGCAGCACGAAGCGGTCCCCGCCCCGCGCGACGATCGGCCGGTCGAGCGTGAGGCGCGCCGCGCCCGTGCCGCCGGGAGCGATGGCACCGCGCGGCGAGACCCAGCACGGCACCTCGGCCGTGCCGTGGTGCAGGCGCAGCCGCGTGCGGCGGGAGAGCGGCGTGCCACGATCGAGGCCCAGGTGCACATCGAGCACCCTGGTCACCTCCCAGGGCGCGTCGCCGAGCACCACGACCGAGCCGCGGGGCGCATCGTCACGGTGCATGCCGGCGAGGCCGAGCGCCGTGCGCGCACCCGGCTCGGCGGCCGAGGTGGACCGGCCGTGTACTTCGATCGAGCGGACGCGTGCAGTTGCGCCGGAGGGGAGCACGCGGACTTCGGCGCCGACGTCCACCGAGCCGGACCAGCAGGTGCCGGTGACCACGGTCCCCACGCCGGCCAGCGGGAACGCACGGTCCACCGGCAGCCGGAAGAGGTCGTCGCGCTCCCGGGCCGGTCGCGCCGCCAGGTCAGCGAGCCGCTCGCGCAGTGCGCCGATGCCGCGCCCGTCGCGCACCGACACGGCGATGGGCGGCTCGAACGCGACCGGCGACGCCGCGAGGCGGGCGGCCACCTCCTCGAGCACCAGCGCGAGCCACTCCGGCTCCACCAGGTCGGCCTTGGTCACCACGGGAATCGCGCGAGGGACACCCATCCGCTCGAGCACGAGCAGGTGCTCCACCGTCTGCGGCATGATCCCTTCATCCGCCGCCACGACCAGCAGTGCCGCGTCGGCCCCCGACGCGCCGGCCACCATCGTGCGCACGAAGTCCTCATGGCCGGGCACGTCGATCATCCCCGCGATGCGCCCGTCGCCAAGCTCCAGCGGCGCGAAGTTGAGGTCGATGGTGATGCCGCGCCGCCGCTCCTCGGCGAGCCGGTCCATGGCCCGGCCGGTCAAAGCGGTCACCAGCGCCGACTTGCCGTGATCGACGTGCCCCGCGGTGCCGACGATCATGCCGGTGCCCAGGTGCGCCGCTCCCAGAACTGCAGTGCCGGCAGCTCGGCGTTGTCGCCGAGGTGGAAGCGGATGAACCGGGCCAGGAGGCGGCGGTGGGCGCGGGCGTGCAGGTCGTCGAGCGCCGGCATCGGGAGCGACGGGTCGAGCATCGCCTCGAGCGCGGCCCTTCCCTCCGCGGGGAGGCGCGTCGCGTCGGCGCTCGATGCGCAGGCGGCGCAGAGCGCGCCGCCATCGCGGGTGCTGAAGGCGAGCGGCCCGCCCGGCGGAAGCGGTGTCCCATCGCGCACGCAGACGTCCGTGGCCGGTGCAAAGCCGAGCGAGGCCACGAGCTGCCACAGCGCGCGCAGGCCGGTCGCGGCGGTCTGGCCGGGCGGCGCCAGCTCGAGGGCGGAAAGGCCCTCGAGCAGCAGGTCGAAGCTTTCGGGATGGGGATCGGGCGGGGCGAACCGCAGCATGAACTCCGCGAGCGCCATCGCGGCCGAGTAGCGCTCGAGGTCCGCGGCGAGCGCGATGTGGACCCGGCCGACATCGAAGGCCGCCAGCGTGTGCAGCTCGCGGGTGTCGCGCACATGGAGGGTGGCCACGCCCTCGCTCAGGAGCTGCAGCGCCGCGCCGAAGCGGCTCCGCGGCCGGAGCGCCCCCTTGGCGATGGCGCTCTGTACGCCGTGATCGCGGGTGGCGAGGCGCACGATCTTCGACGTCTCGCTGTAGCGCAGCGCGGAGAGGATGATCGCGGGGGTGGTGACGACGGCCATCCCCGAATCTTACCTGTGGACCCTCCCTCCCGCGTAGAGCGTGCGGCCGCGGCCCGCGAAGCCCACGACGCTCTCGTAGTCCTCGTCGAGGGCGTTCTCCAGTCGCGCCGTGAGCGCCACGCCCACCCCATGCCGGGCCGCCTCGAGAATCGCCACGTCTGCGCTCAGGTCCACCAGCCGGTACGCGGGCAGCCGGAGGCGCACCGCGGGGAACGCCGAGAAGTCCACATCGTCGCGCCCGCCGACGAACAGCGCGGCCGCGCTCAGCGTGGCCCGCGTGCCCGCGCGCCAGGTGACGCCGATGCGCCCGCTGTGCGAGGGGCGGCGGATGAGCCGTTCGCCGTCCGCGAACCCGGGCGACGTGCTCGCGCCGGCGTCGGTGACCCGGGTGTGGAGCCGGGTGTAGCTCGCCGACAGCGTGAGTCCGCCGAAGGGACGCACCGTGGCGCCGGCCTCCATTCCTCGTGCGTCCGCCGCACCGAGGTTCTGGTACGTCGGCTCGCCGGGCGCGCCGAAGACGTACTGGATGAGGTTCCGGAAGCGCTGGTCGAAGTACGCCGCCGACAGCGATACCGCCTCGCGGGCCAGCCCCTGCTCCACCCCGATCTCCCAGCTCCGGGTCCGCTCGGGCTCGAGTGCGGGGTTGCCGACCTCGAACGGCGTCGCCGCGTAGTTCTCCGCGAAGGTCGGCGCCTTGAAGGCGGTGCCCGCCGAGGCGCGGATCCGCGTGCCCGGCCGCGGGCGCCACGCGGCGCCCGCCCGCCAGGTCACGAATGTTCCGAATGCCTCGTTCTCGTCGAGCCGGACGCCCGCGTTCGCTCCGAGCCCGCCCGGCAGGTCGAGCGTGGCCTGGGCGTAGGGCGCCCAGGTGTGGCGGCTCCGGTCGAACGGCGGCTGCACCTCCTCGAATGGGCCGCCGCCGAAGTTCGAGGTGAGCCGGCCGGCCTGCCGCTCGTGCTCCAGCTCGTACTGCGCGCCGACCGTGACGATCGCGGCGTCGTGCGCGCGCAGGTTGATGCGCGCATCGGCGCTCCGCCTGCCCGCATCCACCCGGCGCTCCGACATGAAGGCGAACCCGCTGGTGTCGGCCGGGTGGTCGGGCCGGTCGTCGAACTCGTAGCGCGTCCGGCTCAGCGCGAGCGCGAGCCGCGCCTCGACCCGGCTTCCGAGCCAGCGGCCCCCTTCCGCACCCGCCGTGAGGCTCCTGCCGCGAGAGAACTGGTTGACGTCCACCGGGACGCCGCTCCCGTCCGTCGGGAAGTGAAAGGTGTTCCACCCGTAGCGCACCGCGAGCGAGGCGTCCGACACGCCGTCGGGCCGGCCGGCCAGCCGCGCACTCAGCGTCTGCGCCGCGAAGTCGTTGTTGAAGGGGTAGGTGCCGCTCGTCCTGAAGCGCGAACCGCCCACCGACCAGCCGGCGCGTGGACCGCCGCCCGAAGCGCTCCCCTCGACCTCGGAGGCGCCGAAGGTGCCCGCCTCGGCCGACGCGCTCGCCGTCACCGGGCCCCGGCCGCGGCGCGTCACGATCTGGACCACTCCCGTCACCGCATCGGACCCGTGCACCACGCTGGCCGGTCCGCGCACGACTTCGATCCGCTCGATGTTGTCGGTGCTGAGGGTCGCAAAGTCGAACTGGCCGCCGGGCTGGTTCGCGGGCACGCCATCCACCAGCACCTTGACGTAGTCGCTCTCGCCGCCGCGCGCGAACAGCGAGGACACCGCGCCGAACGAGCCGGGCTGCACCAGGAAGAAGCCGGGCACCTCGGCAAGCGCATCCTGCACGAACCGGATGCCCCGAGCGCGCAGGTCGTCGCCGTCGAGCACCGTCACGGCGGACGTGACCGCGTCGGCGGCCAGCGGCACCGCCGTCGAGGTCACGATGATATCGGCGAGTCCGGTCGTGTCCGCGGCATCCTGGGCGCAAAGCGCTCGCGGCAGGAGCCCGGCGAGGCCGGTGAGCATCACGAGCATGGCAGACGGGCGGGACGTCACGGTCGGGCTCCTGTGTCGGTGAATCCGGGAGCCGGGGCTTCCCCCGGCCGGAGTGGCACCACCTGCGGCGACCCGTCGGACCAGGCGGCGATCGCCACCGGCCAGCGGAAGACGCGCGTGAGTGCGTCCTGCGTCAGCACGTCGGCCGGACGGCCGAGGGCGACGGGCCGCCCCTCGTGCAGCAGCAGCATGCGGTCGGCGAAGCGCGATGCGAGGTTGAGCTGGTGGGTCACGATGAGGGCGGCGAGGCCGCCGGAGGCCAGGCCGCGGATCAGCTCGAACAGCTCCATCTCGTGGCGGATGTCGAGCGACGCGGTCGGCTCGTCCAGCACCAGCGCGCGCGGTGCCTGCGCGAGCGCCCGTGCCACGCGCACGCGCTGCCATTCGCCGCCCGAGAGCTCGTCCACCCGGCGCCCCTCGAGGTCGGCGACGTGGCAGCGCCGCAGGGCGTCCGCCACCGCCGCGTGGTCGTCCGGGCCGGGCGCGGCGAGCGGCCCGAGCCGCGCATAGCGGCCGAGCATGACCGCCTCGCCCACGCGCAGCGGGAAGACGGTTTCCTCGCGCTGGGTGACGACGCCGACGGCGCGCGCGAGCTCGTCGCGACGCCACGCCCCGACCGGACGCCCGTCCACCGCGGCCTCGCCGTGCGCGGGCGCAACCAGCCCGAGCAGCGCGCGCAGCAGCGTGGTCTTGCCGCTGCCGTTGGGGCCGGCCACCGCGACCAGCTCGCCGGGGTGCACGTCCAGCGACACGCCGTCGAGCGCGGCGCGCGCCGCGCCGGCATAGCGAACCGAGAGACTGCGGGCCGCGAGCATCAGGCCACCGTCCGGCGCAGCAGCACGGAGAAGAGCGGCACGCCGACCCGCGCCGCGAGCG
>CAMLLJ010000145.1 GCA_946480845.1 uncultured Gemmatimonadota bacterium | reverse complement strand
CCGACTACATCCCGGCGCTCGCCAAGGTCGACTCGAAGATCTACGGCATCGCGCTGGTCACCACCGACGGCAAGGTCTACACCGCGGGCGACGTCCAGTCGCAGGTCTCGATCCAGTCGATCTCCAAGGTCTTCACCATGGCCAAGGTGATCGAGGACCAGGGCGTGGACGCCATCGCCAAACGCATCGGCGTCGACGCCACCGGCATGCGGTTCAACTCGATCGTGGCGGTCGAGATGGCGCAGAAGGCCCTCGGCGGGCCGGAGATGAACCCGCTGGTCAACCCCGGCGCGATCACCGCCACCAGCATGGTGCAGGGGCGCGACCGCGACGACATCTGGAAGAAGATCCTGGCCTTCTACTCCGACTTCGCGGGGCGCCCGCTCACCGTCGACCAGGAGGTCTACGAGTCGGAGGCGGCCACCAACCAGCGCAACCAGGCGATCGGGCACCTCATGCTCGCCTACGGCTTCATCAAGGAGGAGCCGGTGCGCGCCACCGACATCTACACCGAGCAGTGCTCGGTGGCGGTCAACGCCAAGGACCTCGCGGTGATGGCGGCGACGCTCGCCAACCACGGCAAGAACCCGGTGACCGGCAAGCAGGTGATGAAGGCGGAGAACGTCCCCGAGGTGCTCGCCGTGATGGCGACGGCGGGCCTCTACGACGACTCCGGCAAGTGGCTCTACCGCACCGGCCTGCCGGCCAAGAGCGGCGTCGGCGGCGGCATCATCGCGGTCTCGCCCGGCAAGTTCGGCATCGCGGTCGTCTCGCCGCCGCTCGACGAGGCGGGCAACAGCGTGCGCGCCCAGAAGGCGATCGCCGACATCTCGAACGCCCTCGGCGGCAACCCGTACGCCGATTGACGAACAGCCGCTGCCCTCCGCGCCGCCGGCCGGCGCGGGGGGGGCGGGCCGAAACGGATGGCGAACGTGAAATGGCAAGTCCTCGTGCTCGCTCTGGCGGCATCTCCGCTCCTGGGCGATGAGCTGCACCTCAAGGGCGGCGGCAGGGTCACGGGCGAGATCGTGCAAGAGACGGCGACCGCGGTGACCGTCGACATCGGCGCCGGGACCATGACCGTCCAGAAGTCGTCCGTGGTGCGGTTCGAGAAGAGCGAGTCGCCGCTGCAGCAGTACCGCGCCCAGGCCGCGGCCCTCGCCCCCGACGACGTCGAGGGGTGGCGGAAGCTGGGCCGCTGGGCGGCGGGCCAGGGGCTCAACAAGCAGGCCCGCGAGGCCTTCGCCAAGGTGAAGGCCGTCGATCCCGACGATCCGGAGGCGAACCGCGTCCTCGGCCTGGTGCTGCTCGACGGCCGCTGGGTCACCGAGAAGGAGAGCTTCACCGCCCGCGGCTTCGTGCAGTTCGAGGGCGAATGGATGACGCCGGGAGAACGTCAGGAGATCCTGGCGGAGCGGCAGGCCGCCGAGGAGGCGGACCGCCAGGAACTGGCCGCCCAGATCGCGGCCGACGAGGAGCGGCGGGCCGAGGACGAGGCGCGCGAAGCCGAGGAGAAGGACATCTGGAGCGGACCGCTGGATCAGCCTCAGGACTACTGGGACCATTTCGGCTACTTCCCCGCGGTCTGGCCCGCACAACCGGTGAACCTGCCATGAGAGACCTTTCCGCAACCAGACGGCCGCTGCGGGCGCTCGCCCTCCTCGCCGCGCTCGTCGCGGCCTGCTCGCCGTCGCCGCCGGCGGCGCCGCCGGCGCCGGCGAACCAGGTCGACGAGATCGTCGCCGCGCACCTCGCGGCCCGCGGGGGCGAGGAGCGGCTCCAGGCGCTGCGCTCGATCCGCCAGACCGGCACGGTGACCGCGAGCGACGGGCGGACCGCCCGCATCGTCCGCGAGATCCAGCGCCCGGGGCTCTTCCGGCTCGAGTTCACCTACCAGGGGACGACCAGCGTCTTCGCGCACGACGGCACGACCGGCTGGCAGGTCGCGCCGCTCCAGGGCCAGTTCGAGCCCCGCGCGATGCCGCCCGAGACCGACGCGGCGGGCGGCGCCGACCAGCGCGACATCGAGGGGCCGCTCGTCGACTGGCGGCAGAAGGGGCATGTCGTCGAGCTCGCCGGCCGCGAAGCGCTCGCCGGCGCAGAGGTCGACAAGCTCAAGGTGACCCTCAAGGGCGGCGTGGTGCGCTACGACTACGTGGACGCCGCGTCGCACCTGGTGGTGCGCTCCGACGTCTCGCGCATCGTCCGGGGGCATCGCACCGAGCTGCAGAGCACCTTCTCGGACTTCCGGGAGGTCGCCGGCCTCGTCTTCCCGCACCGCCTCGAGATCCGCGCCAAGGACCGGCCGCAGGTCATGACGATCGTCGTCGAGACGATCGAGCTCGACCCGCAGCTCGACCCGGCGAGCTTCCAGATGCCGCGCTAGGTCAGGCGGTCAGCCAGCTCCAGCCCGGCGAACAGAGGAGCCCAGGCAGCGCGCCGCCGGCCACGGCGGTGCCCTGCCGTGGGACCAAAGTCCGATAGACAGCATCCGCTTCTCCGCTCATGTTCAGGAGAGCGCCGGCGCTCGTGATGTCCGGCGCGAGGAGGAAGCCGATGAAGACCCAGCAGATCTCGTCCGTCCTCGCGATCGCAGCAGCGTTGCTGGCTGCCGTGCTGCCGGCCCAGACGCCGACCCCGCCCGCCAACCCGGAGCTCGTGGGTGCGCTGGCGAAGGAGATCGGCAGCACGCCCGAGCAGGCAGAAGGCGCGGCGGGCGCCCTGTTCGGCCTCGCGAAGTCCCGCCTGAAGGCGGAGGAGTGGACCAAGGTCGCCGGCGCCGTGCCCGGCATGGACGGCCTCCTCAAGGCAGCTCCCGCCGCCACCGCCGGAGCCGGCGGCGTTCTGGGCGCGCTGTCCGGCGCCGGCGGCCTCGGCAGCGTCGGCGACATCGGCGGCCTGGCGAGCGCCACGGATGCGTTCAAGAAGCTGGGGCTCAAGCCGGAGATGGTGGCGAAGGCCGTGCCGGTCCTCACCAACTACGTGAGCAAAGCGGGCGGCGCGGACGTCGGGAATCTCCTCGCCGGCGCTTTGAAGTCCCAGTGAGCCCTTGTGGGACCAAAGTCCGATTTACCCGTGCGCGGCTCCCTGGCATCGTCCACCTAGGAGCACCGTACCGTGCCGGCCGCCATACCCCGCAACGGCGATCCCTCGCCATTCACTCCTTGAGGGAGATAGGCCATGACCACGTTCACAGATGACCCGGACGTCCCACTTCCAACCGAGCTGCCCGAGGCCCCGCAGGGGGTCGACCGCCGCGCCTTCCTCATGCGCAGCGCGATGATCGGCGCCGTCGCCGTGCTCGCGGGCGCCCCTCCCGCCTCGCCGGAGGAGACCACGAAGAAGGCGGCCTCCGCCACCCCCCCCAAGAGCAACGTCTCGCAGGCCCTCGACGTCAAGAAGAGCACCAAGGGGCCGGTGATGACCACCCTCGAGGAGTTCTACAAGGTCGGCCCCGGCCCCTCGAGCTCCCACACCATCGGCCCGATGCGCATCACCTACGACTTCTACCAGCGCTGCACCAAGCTGCCCGCCGACCAGCTCGCCAAGGCGACGGCCCTGAAAGTCCACCTGTTCGGCAGCCTGAGCGCGACCGGCCAGGGGCACGGCACCGAGCGCGCGGCGCTCGCCGGCATCATCGGCAAGGAGCCGGCGACCATCGACCCGGCGTTCCTCGACGAGCTGGCCGCCAAGCCCGACCAGACCTTCCCGGTCAAGCTGGGGAGCGCCACCTTCAACGCCTCGCTCAAGGACATCGTCTACGACGCGACCAAGGGCGACTTCCCCCACCCCAACACCATGACCTGCAAGCTGTTGGCCGGCGACAAGGTGCTCCTCGAGCAGGAGTACTACTCGGTCGGCGGCGGCTTCATCGAGTGGAAGGGCTACCAGCCGCCCAAGAAGGGCGCGCCGAAGTACCCCTATTCGGTGATGCGGGAGCTGCAGGCACACGCGGAGAAGAACGACCTCAGCGTGGCGCAGGTGGTGATGGCCAACGAGGTCGCGGTCTCCGGCAAGAGCGAGGCGGAGATCAACGCGTTCCTCGACAAGATCACCACCGCCATGGTCAACATCGTGAAGTCGGGCCTCAACGCGCCGTCCGCCACGCTGCCCGGGCCGATCAAGCTCAAGACCAAGGCCGGCGACGTCTACAAGCGCGCCATGGACGACGAGTACGAGAAGCAGCGCGGCGTCGGCGTGGTCGCCGCCTACGCGCTCGCGGGCTCCGAGGAGAACGCCCGCGGCCACCTGGTGGTGACCGCCCCGACCGGCGGCTCGGCGGGCGTGCTGCCGGCGATCGTCTACGCGCTCGGCGAGGGCGGCCGCAAGCTGCCGCAGGAGAAGATCCGCGCCGGCCTGCTCGCCGCCGCGGCGATCGGCTACCTCTGCAAGCACAATGCGACGCTCGCCGGCGCCGAGGGCGGCTGCCAGGCCGAGATCGGCGTGGCCTCGGCGATGGCGGCGGCGCTCATCGCGCAGGCGCACGACTTCCCGCAGCAGGTGATCGCGAACGCCGCGGAATCGGCGCTGGAGCACCACCTCGGCATGACCTGCGACCCGGTCGCGGGCTTCGTGCAGGTGCCGTGCATCGAGCGCTGCGCCTACGGCGCGGTCAAGGCCTGGACCGGCTTCATGATCGCCAGCAACGAGATCCCGGCCCACCGCCGCGTCGACTTCGACACCACGGTGGACGCCATGGCGCTCACCGCCAAGGAGATGAACTCCAAGTACAAGGAGACCTCCGAGGGCGGCCTCGCCGTCTCGCTGGCGCTCTGCTGACCCTCGTCCGGGGACCTGCAGGCCGATGAGCCACCACGCGCTGGTCCTCAATGCCGGCTCGTCGAGCCTCAAGTTCTGCGTCTTCGGGCGTCCGGAAGGCGGGGGATGGCAGCTCGCCGTGCGCGGCGGGGTGGAAGGCATCGGGACGGCGCCGCGCCTCGCCGCACGCGACGGGGCCGGCGCCCTCGTTGCCGATCAGGAGCTCACCGCCAGGGTGCGCGACGTACGCGCCGCCCTCGACGTGCTGGCCGGCTGGCTGCGCGACCGCTACGGCGGCACGGCGGTCGCCGGCGTCGGCCACCGCGTCGTGCACGGCGGCGCGCAGTACGCCAGGCCGTGCGTCGTCACCCCCCAGGTGATCGCCGACCTGCGTGCGCTGGTGCCGCTCGCGCCGCTCCACCAGCCCCACAACGTGGGCGCCATCGAGGCCGTGGCCGAGCGGCTGCCGGGCGTGCCGCAGGTGGCCTGCTTCGACACCGGCTTCCACCGCGGCCAGCCGCCGGTCGCGCAGCTCGTGCCGCTGCCCAGGGAGATCCGCGCCGCCGGCGTCCAGCGCTACGGGTTCCACGGCCTGTCCTACGAGTACATCGCCGCGACGCTCCCCGCGGTGGCGCCGGAGATCGCCGAACGGCGCGTCATCGTCGCGCACCTCGGCAGCGGCGCCAGCCTATGCGCCCTGCGGGGGCGGCAGAGCGTCGACTGCTCCATGGGCTTCACCGCGCTCGACGGTCTGTGCATGGGCACGCGCCCCGGCACCCTCGACCCGGGCGTGGTCCTCCACCTCTTCCAGGCGCTCGGCATGTCGCCCGCGGAGGTCGAGGCCCTCCTCTACAAGAAGTCGGGCCTGCTCGGCCTCTCGGGGGTCAGCAACGACATGCGCGACCTGGTCGGCAATCCCGAGCCCGCCGCGCGGCAGGCGGTGGACTACTTCGTCTACCAGGCGGCGAAGCAGATCGGCGCGCTCGCGGCCGTCCTCGGCGGGGTGGACGCGCTGGTCTTCACGGCGGGCATCGGCGAGCGCTCGGCCGAGATCCGGCACCGCATCTGCGCGGCGTCGGCGTGGCTGGGCGTCGAGCTGGACGGGGCGGCCAACGACGGCCACGGCCCGCAGATCTCGCAGCCGGGCAGCCGCGTCTCCGCCTGGGTGATCCCCACCAACGAGGAGCTGATGATCGCCCGCCACACGGGCGACCTGCTGGGGCTGCTCCAGCCCGCGCTCGCGGACGCGGCCCCCGGGAGCACGGCCTGAGCACCCCTCGCCCTGGGGAGACTTCCAGGGCGCGCCCCCCTCTCCGCACCAGCAGCCGGCCGGTGCCACCCGCATGGCAGCCGTTCCCCGCCGGCCACGACGGGGCCGGCCCGGGCCCCCCCGGTGCGATGGGACCAAGGTCCAATTTACCGGCTGTGACGGCGCTGGCATTGTCCATCTACAGGCACCGCACGTGTCGGTGCCCCAACTGCCAACCGGCGAAGCATTCGCCGTTCCTCATGGGGAGATGTGCGATGAGTTACCGCACCATCCGCCCGCCGCGCATCCCCCTCAGGAGCACGGAATGAGCACGACGGCGGAGATGGCCACCAGCGGGCCCGCGGACCACGCCTCGCCCTGGGAAGGATTCCAGGGCGCGCTGTGGCAGAAGACGATCGACGTCCGCGCCTTCATCCAGCTGAACTACACGCCCTACGAGGGCGACGCCGGCTTCCTGGCGCCCGCCACCGCGCGGACCAAGCGCATCTGGGGCATGCTGACCGAGCTGTTCGTCGAGGAGCGGCACAAGGGCGTCCTCGCCATCTCGCAGATCCCCTCCTCGATCACGGCGCACGCGCCGGGCTACATCGACCGCGAGAACGAGATCATCGTCGGGCTCCAGACCGACGCGCCGCTCAAGCGCGCGATCATGCCGAACGGCGGCCTGCGCATGGTGCTCTCGTCGCTCGAGGCCTACGGCTACACGCCCGACCCGCAGGTGGTCGAGACCTTCACCAAGTACCGCAAGACGCACAACGACGGGGTGTTCGACGCCTACACCGCCGACGTCCGCCGCTGCCGCAGCTCGCACATCCTCACCGGCCTGCCGGACGCCTACGGGCGCGGCCGCATCATCGGCGACTACCGCCGCGTGCCGCTCTACGGCGCCGACCGGCTGATCGCGGCCAAGCAGCAGGAGAAGGCGGCGCTCGACAACGAGGCGTCGAGCGAGGGCGTCATCCGCGACCGCGAGGAGCTGGCCGAGCAGATCCGGGCCCTCCAGGAGCTCAAGGAGATGGCGGCCAGCTACGGCTACGACATCTCCGGCCCGGCGGCCACCGCGCGCGAGGCGGTGCAGTGGCTGTACTTCGCCTACCTCGCGGCGGTCAAGGAGCAGAACGGCGCCGCCATGTCGCTCGGCCGCTGCTCGACCTTCCTCGACGTCTACTTCGAGCGCGACATGGCGGCCGGCCGCCTCGGCGAGGAGCAGGCGCAGGAGATCATCGACGACTTCGTGATCAAGCTGCGCATCGTGCGCTTCC
>CAMLLJ010000144.1 GCA_946480845.1 uncultured Gemmatimonadota bacterium | reverse complement strand
TTCCGGAGGATCGCGGCGAGGAACGGCATCGCCCCTGGCCCCGCATGCACCGGGATCTTCTGCGCCGCGAGCCACGCGGCGCCGCCGTTGTTGCCGGTCGGCGTGGTGACGTAGGCCGCCGCGATCGTGGCGCCCGAGTCCGCCTCCGCGAGCCATGCCGCCGCGCGCTCGACGCTGAGAGGCGCTTGGCCCGCCTCGAGCAGCACCCAGCGCCTGCCCAGCTTTACCGCGCCCGTGGGCGTGCCGAAGGCGCCGAAGGTCGCGAGCCGTCCGTCCACGATCTTCGCCGAATCGAGCGGCAGGTCGTACATCGGCTTGCGCGCGGTGGCGAGGAACGCCGTCCGGAGCGAGTCGCTCACCGCAAATGAATCGACCGTGGCGACGGTGTCGAACGCCGCCGCGAGCACCGTGATCCGCTTGTACGGCCGCCCCACGCGCCGGATGTCGAGCTGCCTCGGCAGGACCACGCCCGCGGCCGTGCGCGTCCACCCCGAGTACCAGATCTCCACCGCCATCTCGCCCCAGGGCGCGAGGCCGAAGTCGTTCGGCTGCGCCGCGCGGTAGCGCACGAAGGCGGGCAGCCCGTCGCCGCGCCGGAAGAAGATCGTCGCGGGGAATCCCTCGATCGTGGCGGCGATCCGCGTGTGCGAGAGCCCGCCGATCGTGGTGTCCGTCGCCGCGCGCAGGTCCTTCGCGGCGTGCGCCAGCAGCAGCACCCGCTCCGGCGCGAAGGCGAACAGCTCGCGCCGCTCGTCCACGTACGCCACGTTGAGCGGCGCCCACGCCGCGGGGCCGAGCTTCCGGATCGCCACGCTGTCGCGGACGATGTCCACGACCGCCGGCGCGGGCCGCGCCCCCTGGAACCGCCGCGTGTTGCGCCAGGCGGGGATGCCGTAATCCCGGACGTCGCTGTGCATCTCGTACGACGGCTGGTCGGCGTACGGCGCGTCCGAGAACGAGGTGCGCTGCCACTGCGTCAGCATCTCGTAGCGGACCCGCTGGATCCGGCCGAGCGCCTCGGCGCCGCCCATCCGGGCGATCGCCGTGTCCAGCGCGGCGGGATTGCGTACGCCGGGGCCCTGGAGCGTGAGCGCCAGGGCCCCGGCAGCGAGGAGCGCGAGCATCAGAAGAAGGTGAATGCGGGAGGCGCCATTCCGTTCTCGCGGAAGTTGGCCACCACCTGCCCCGCGGTCCAGATCGTGTGGGCGTACAGCTCGTCCCACACCTGCCACGCCGGCATCGGCGTGCCGAACAGGTTCACCTGCACGGCGCGGGCCGAGTCGGACTGGCTCTTGAGCAGGGCGGCGCCGTAGTCGAAGGAGGCGTTGATGAGCTGGCGGAGCCCGGCGCGGTCCTTGTACGTCACCGCGGTGTCCGGCATGGCGAACTTGGGCCCCTTGACGACGTTCGACAGGATGAACGGAACGGCGCTGGCCGCATGCTCGATCTGCTGCGCGAAGTCGCGCTGCTCGGGTGTCGCCTTGTGCCGGTAGAGCCGCTCCGGCATCGAGTCGGCCATCTTGAGCAGGAAGGCGCGCTGGTGCTCCAGCATCTTCATCTGGTAGTCGCGGTCGGTCTGCGCCGCCAGCGCGGGGGCGGCGGCGAGGGTGCCGAGCAGGAACAGGGCGGCGGCTCTCATGGGGATCTCCTACCGGGAGAAAGGGGCGATCAGGGAACCAGCGTGTGCGTCAGCTTCACCCGCAGCGCCCGGCGGTCGGAGAGGGGGAGCCTGGGCAGGCCGTCGCCCATGTCACGCTCGGTGTTGAACCCCTCGTCGTAGACCAGCCAGAGGTCGCTGCCTTCCCGGAAATTATAGCGCAAACGCAGGTTCACGCCCGCCCGGTCGTCCACCGAGTTGACCTGGACCAGCGCGGTGGCCGACAGCCGGGCGCTGGCGGCGGCCCCGACGCGGAGCCGGGCCACGTGGGCGTCGAACCCCGCGGCGCGATCGGAGAAGCGGACGCGGTTGAACTCGTAGCTGCCCCCGATCTCCAGGTGGCGGGAGACGTTCCAGGTGGGGGTCAGTCGCACCTGCCCCTTCCAGCCGTCGTAGAACCCGCCGATCCGGGCGTCGAGCCCGGCGCGGAGCAGCTTCCCCGCCGGCGGCTGGAAGTTGAACCAGACCTCGGTGAACTTGTACGACCCCGGCTCCACCCCGACGCCATCGGCGAGCGTGAACGCCGCCGGCACGTCCTCGTAGTTGTGGATCACCTCGAGCCAGCCCGCCGCCCCCGAGCGGAAGGCGTAGTTCCACCAGTACGCCAGGTAGTACGTCTCCAGCTCCGTCCCCTCGTTGCGCAGCACGAAGTTGCCGATCGCGCCCGGGCCGTGGCTCCGGAGCGCCGAGCGGTCGGAGAGGATGTAGTACTCGGAAAAGAGCGAGATCCGGCTGAAGTCGCGGCGCTGGAGGAAGCCGAGGTCCGGCTGGTAGTCGCGGCCGGCGCGGTGGAACTGCGCGAAGTAGTTGAGTCCCCGACTCGAGCGCCGCTGCCACTGGGCGTAGAGCTGGGTGCGGTCGAGCAGCGCCGGGTCGGCGTCCTCGCCGTCGAAGGTCGAGGCGGTGCGCAGCGTCAGGTAGTCGTTGCCGAACAGGCGGAGCGAGGCGTCGAGCCCGGCGCCCACGTTGTAGCCGCCGTCCTCGTCGAGGCGCGTCGTCAGCATCCCGCCCGCGAAGGAGAACGGGTTGAGCACCCGCCGCCTCACCCGCGCCACGCCCAGGTTCTCCGACGGAATCTCGGCGCGCCGCGCCGTCTGCACGTCGAGCGCCGCGATGTCCCAGCCGCCGGCCCGCGCCACCACCCGCGCGCCGCCCAGCATCCGGATCGGCGTCCGGTCGGGCGCGAGCCCGATCTGCCGGCTGTGGAAGAGGCGCCCGCCGGCGCCGAAGTCGAAGTCGAAGACGCCGGGCCGCTCCTGGAAGAACTGCCGCTTCTCGGGGAAGAAGAGCGGGAAGCGGGTGAGGTTCACCTGCGCGTCGTCCGCCTCGACCTGGGCGAAGTCGGTGTTGAGCGAGAGGTCGAGGTGGAAGTTGTCGGAGAGGCCGTACTTGAGGTCGGCGCCGGCCTCGCGCACGAAGTCGTCGTCGCTGCCCCAGGCGGTGGCGCCGGTGGGGAGCGTCGCCGTCCGGTCCATCCCGCTGAGGACGTACGGTGTGATGTAGACCGGCCGCCTCGGCGTCACCCCCTCGAGCACCACGTCCTGCATCACCGACGGCTGGCGGAACTCGTGGCGCGGATCGATCGCCGGGAAGGTGACCCGCTCGTTGGCCCGCGCCAGCAGCCGCGACACCGTGAGCCCCATGACCACCCGCCCCTCGCGCGCCTGGAACCCCAGCACCGAGAGCGGAATCCGGATCTCGGCGAACCACCCCTCGGCCGTCACCCGCGTCGCCGCGTCCCAGACGGCGTTCCAGCTGTCGGTGAAGGTCCGCGCGTCGGCGCTGATGCTCTGGTCCACCCGCACCCCAGCCGGATTGATGGCGAACCAGAGCCCGGTCTCGTTGTCGTTGTAGGGGTCCACGAGCAGGACGAAGGTGTCGTCACCGCTCCACCGGTCGCGGTAGAGCGAGTTGACCCGGATCTCGCCCGGCCGTGAATCGTAGAGCCACCCGGCGGCGTAGAGGTATTCGTCGTCGTACGCCACCCTGATCTCGGTCCGCTCCCCCGGTGCACCCCGGAACGTCGGCGTGTGCACCGTGAGCGGGAGCGGCTCGATCGCGGCCCAGGCCGCGTCGTCCATGACGCCGTCCACCCGGACCGGCGCGGTGAGGCGGGGGAGCGCGATCTCTCCCTGGCCCTGCGCCTCGACTCCCCGGGCCAGCATCACCAGGGCGAGGACCGTCAATGTGGTTCGCATGACGGGACACTACGGGCGGCGCCGCAACCGCATCGTCCCGGAACTGTGGCGGGATGGCAACCGAATGTTACGGTCCTGTGAACGCCGGTCCGGCGCGCTGTGCGGCGCCGCGGGCGATGGTACCTTGGCGGAGAGATGCGGATCATGAGCGCTGGGCCCGTCGCCTCACCCACCGGAAAGCCGCGGCGCCGACTGCTCGCGCTGGCGCTGCTGCTGGTGCTGAGCCTGACGCTCGCCGCCGGCCTCGCCTGGCAGGCGGTGCAGACGGCGCGGCGCCACCGCGCGACGGCCGAGCACGCGCTCCAGGACTACGCGGCCTTCGCGGCGTTCACGCTGGCGTCGCAGAGCTACCGGCTGCTGGGCGCCGCGGTGGTGGAGACGTTCACCGCGTGGCCGGCCGGCGGAACGCCCGCGCGCCTTCCCCCCGGGACCGCCTGCCGCGGCGGCACGACGTTCCTGCACCGCGCGGCCGGCGACACGGCCGTCGCGCTCTCGGGCGCGCCGCTAGCCGCGGGCGCCGAGCGGTTCCTTCGCGACACGCTCCAGCACGCCGGCGCCCTGCTCGAGGAGGTGAGCTGGCGCTTCCGCTTCGTGCGCGCGCCCGCGGGCGGCCCCGACGGCTGGTTCTTCACCACCTACCCCGCGCCGTCCGGCGGCTTCGGCCTCCGCGGCTTCTCCGCCTGCCTCGGCGGCGACAGCTCGATGGTGCGCCTGGTGATGCTGCACGAGCCGGCGCTTCCGCCCGTGATCACCGGGGACCTCGCCGCGGACTCGATGTTCACGGTGACGCTGGCCGGCGCGGGCGCGGGCGGCCGCGCGCTCTACGCGTCGCCGGTGGACCACCGCTCTCCCTATCGCGGCGGCGCGCGGCTGGGCACCGAGTTCGGTGACCTCCGCCTCCAGGTGCAGCTCCGTCCCGACCTGGCGAAGCGCCTCGTGATCGGTGGCATCCCCCGCTCGCCGACGCCGCTCGCCGCGGGGCTGCTCGCGCTGAGCACGCTGCTCGTTGTGACCGCCCTGCTCCAGCTCCGGCGTGAGTACGAGCTGATCACCATCCGCTCCGAGTTCGTCTCCAATGTCTCGCACGAGCTGAGGACGCCGCTCTCGCAGATCCTCATCTTCACCGAGCTGCTTCGCCTCGGCCGCCTCCGCTCGGCCGCCGAGCGCGACCGCTCGCTCGCGATCATAGATCAGGAAGCGCGCCGGCTCATCCGCCTGGTGGAGAACGTGCTCCGCTTCTCCGGCTCGGCGCGGCGCCGCATGGAGCCCGAGGCGCTGCCGGTGGCGACCATCGTGCGCGAGACGCTCGACGCCTTCGACCCGCTCGCCGCCTCGCGCGGCGTGACGCTCGCGAGCGAGGTGCCCGGCGATGTATCCGTGCGCGCGGACCCGGGCGCGCTCCGCCAGGTGCTGCTCAACCTCCTCGACAACGCCGTCAAGTACGGGCCGCGGGGACAGACGGTGCGCGTGGATGCATTCGCCGTGAACGGCAGCACCCGGATCGTGGTGGACGACCAGGGCCCCGGCATCCCGGCCGACGACCGCGAGCGAATCTGGCAGGGCTACTACCGCCTCCCGCGCGAGGCGGGGACGGCGGTGGCGGGGAGCGGGATCGGGCTCGCGGTGGTGCGCTCGCTGGTGGGCGACATGGACGGGAAGGCGTGGGTCGAGGACACCGAATCGGGCGGCGCGCGCTTCGTGGTGGAGCTGGCGGCGCCGTGAAGCGCGTGCTGCTGGTCGAGGACAACCCCGACCTCGCCTTCGGGCTCCGCACCTCGCTCGAGGTGTACGGCTACGAGGTGGCGCACGCCGACACCGGGGCGGGCGGGCTCGAGCAGGTGAGAGAGTCGGCGCCCGACTTGATCGTGCTCGACCTCATGCTCCCCGGGATGAGCGGCTACGAGGTCCTGCGCCGGCTCCGCCAGGCGCGCTGCGCCGCGCCGGTGCTGATCATGACCGCCAAGGGCGAGGAGGCCGACAAGGTCCAGGGCTTCCGCCTCGGCGCCGACGACTACGTGGTGAAGCCGGTCGGCGTGCTCGAGTTCCTGGCGCGGGTGGAGGCCCTGCTCCGGCGCGGCCAGCCGCCCTCGGGCGTGCACCGCTTCGGCGATCTCGAGGTGGACGGCGACCGGCGCACCGTCACCATCGGCGGCGCCGAGGTGGGCCTGAGCCCGCTCGAGTTCGACCTGCTGGACGCGCTCGCCCGGCGCGGGGGCCACCTGGTCACCCGCGGCGAGCTGCTGCGCGAAGTGTGGGGGTACCGCTCGGACATCGAGTCGCGCACGGTGGACACCCACATCGCCAAGCTCCGCTCCAAGATCGACCGCGAGGAGCGGAGCCGCATCGTGACGGTGCGCAAGAAGGGCTACCGGTTGAGGTAGGCGCGGGCGCGTTTACCTTTTGCCCATGACGGTCTCCCCTCCCGCCACGCAATCCGCCCTCTCGGTCACCGGCCTGCGCAAGCGCTTCGAGGACGTCGTCGCCGTGGACGGCCTCGACCTCGAGGTGCGCCAGGGCGAATGCTTCGGCCTGCTCGGCCCCAACGGCGCCGGCAAGACGACGACGATCGAGATCTGCGAGGGCCTCACCGCAGCCGACGCTGGCGAGGTCGTCGTCCTCGGCCGCCGCTGGGCCGGCGACGCGCACGCGCTCCGCGAGCGACTCGGCATCCAGCTCCAGGAGACCCAGCTCTCCGAGAAGCTCACCGTCACCGAGACCCTCCAGCTCTTCCGCAGCTTCTACTCGCGCGGGCGCCCGGTGGACGACGTAATCGCGCTGGTACAGCTCGGCGAGAAGCGCCGCGCTCGGGTGGGCACCCTCTCGGGCGGCCAGAAGCAGCGGCTCGCGCTCGCCTGCGCGCTGGTGGGCGATCCCGAGCTGGTCTTCCTCGACGAGCCGACCACGGGCCTCGACCCGCAGGCGCGGCGGCAGGTGTGGGACCTGGTCGAGGAGCTCAAGCGGATGGGCCGGACCATCGTGCTCACCACGCACTACATGGACGAGGCGGAGCGGCTCTGCGACCGCGTGGCGATTGTGGACCACGGCCGCATCATCGCGGAGGGGACGCCGAGGGAGCTGGTCTCCAGCATCGGCGCGCAGCAGGTAGTCTTCTTCGCGGTGGACGACGGGGTGAGCGTGCCCGCGGATGCGCTCGAGGAGATCGGCAGGACGGTGCGCGCCGCACACCCGGCGCGCGCCACCGACGGCGGGTGGGAGCTGCACGTCACGGCACCGCACCAGGCGATCCCGGCGTTGCTGGGCGAGCTGGCACGTCGCCGCCTTCCGCTCGCGGAGCTGCGCACGCATTCGCCGACGCTGGAGGACGTGTTCGTGTCGCTCACGGGGAGGGCGCTGCGCGATGCCTGATGCGCCCCGCGACCGCCCGACTCCCGTGCGCCCCGCCATCGTCGAGCTCACCCTGGTGCGCCTGCGCGAGTTCCTGCGCGAGCCCGAGGCGCTCTTCTGGACCTTCGGCTTCCC
>CAMLLJ010000143.1 GCA_946480845.1 uncultured Gemmatimonadota bacterium | reverse complement strand
CGGTGAGGTCGCGGCAGAAGTGGTCGCGCGCGGGCGTCTTGCTCTTCTTCTCCGACTTGGGGCTCGACGCCTGGGGGGGCACCGCGCCGCCCGAGCCCGCGGTGGGCTGCGGCATGTCGCTGCCCAGCAGGCGGAGCGTCTCGGCGCGGCTCTGCTCGAGGTTGACACCGGCGTCGGTCAGCACCTGCGCGGCGATCCCCTTCTCCTCGCGCAGCAGCCCGAGCAGCAGGTGCTCGGTGCCGACGTAGGAGTGGTTCAGCTCCCGCGCCTCGGTCATCGCCAGTTCGAGCACCTTCTTGGCGCGCGACGTGTACGGCAGGTCGGGGCCGGCCGCGGCCGCCGCCTTTCCCTTCTTGACCGTCTCCTCGATCTTCTGCTGGATGTCGTCGAGGTCGACGCTGAGGTTGGTGAGCACGGCCGCGGCCACGCCCTCGCCCTCGCGGATGAGGCCGAGCAGGATGTGCTCGGTGCCCACGTACTCGTGGTGCAGGCGGGCCGCCTCTTCGCGGGCCATCTGCAGGACTTTACGGACGCGGTCCGTGAAATTGTAGCCGTTCATCGATTCATCCTGCGTTGTGGGGCGGGCGCCGTCACCGGGGCCGCCCCGCTTCGTCCTCGAGCACCCGCCGCACGTGTGCGGCGCGGCGGAGCGCCAGCGCCGGGTCGCCGAGGGCGAGCCCCTCGGCCACCGCGAGATGCGCGGGCTGGGTGTGCACCAGCAGCTTGTTGAGCGTGTACATGCCGATCCCGGGAATGAGCTCCATGCCGACCCCGAGCCGGACCCCGCTCAGCAGGTTCATCGCCTCGTCGAAGGAGAGCGACCGGGCGTAGCGCAGCAGCCCGAACGCGCGCCACACCTTGTCCTCGATGATCGCCGGCGCGCTCCGCAGCAGCACCTGCCGGGCCTGCTCCTCGTAGTCCATCACCTGGCGCACCACCTTGCCCAGGTGGTCCAGGAGCTCGGTCTCGCTCTTGCCGAGCGTGGTCTGGTTCGAGAGCTGGAAGAAGTTGCCGACGACTTCGCTGCCCTCGCCGTAGAGCCCCCGGTACGTCAGTCCGACCTGGGTCAGGCCCTGGAGGACCCTCGTGACTTCCTTGGTGAGGACGAGGCCAGGGAGATGGATCAGGACCGAGGCGCGGAGACCGGTGCCGACGTTGGTCGGGCACGCCGTAAGATAACCGAACTCCGGGTGGAAGGCGAAGCCGAGGCGGCGCCCCAGCTCGGCGTCCAGCCGGTCCACTTCGGCATAGGCGGCATGGAGCGCAAAGCCGGAATGGAGCCCCTGGAGCCGGAGGTGGTCCTCCTCGTTCAGCATGACCCCCACGCGTCCCTGCACCAGGAGCGCCGCCCCGTAGCGGACCCGCCCGTCGGCGTCGAGGCCCGCCAGCTCGCGGCTCACCAGGTGGCGCTCGTGCAGCAGCAGCCGGTCCGCCTGGTCGAGCCGGTCGAGCCGGAAGCGGGCCGCGTCGCCGAGGAGGGCCGTCTCGCGCGCCGCACCCTCGACGTCGCGCAGCACCGTCTCCCGCTCCCGGTCGCTGTTGCGCCCGATGAACGGGTGCGACACCAGGTTGCGCGCCAGGCGGACGCGGGTGGAGAGCACCAGGTGGCTCATCGGCCCGCTCGCGTCGAGCCAGCCCATCCCCCCGTCGGTCAGCAGGCTCAGGTCGATCATGCGTCCGCCTCGGTCATTCCTTCGCCCTCAGCCGGTCGCGGAGCTCCGCGGCCAGCTCGAAGTTCTCCTGCTCCACCGCCACGCGGAGCTGCTCGCGGAGCATCCGGAGCTGCTCGGCGTCGTCGGCATCGGCAGCGCCGGCCGGGAGGTAGCGCTCCCCGACGTGAAAGGTGGAGCCGTGCAGCCGGCGCACCAGCTCCCGGAGCTGCGGCTCGAAGGTGCGCCAGCAGTCGGGGCAGCCGAGCCGGCCCGTCTCGCGGAAGCTCCGGAGGGTGGCCCCGCAGCGGCCGCACGCCTCGGCAGCGTCGTCGCCGGCCGCATCCTCGAGCTCCTTCCCCATGGCGGCGAGGAAGCTCCCCAGCGGCGACTTGCCCACCGACGGCGCCTCCACGCCCCGCTCCGCCGCGCAGCGCTCACAGAGGTGCAGGGTGGTCACCTCCGCGTCCACGATCTGGGTCAGGTGCACCACCGCCTCGCGCTCGTGACACTGGTCGCAGGTCACGACGGCATCGCCTCCCACCCCGAATGCGCGACCAGCTTCCCCTCCTCCATCGCCAGCACCCGGTCGGCGCGCGCGGCGAGCAGCCGGTTGTGGGTCACCACCACGAGCGCCGTCTCGAACTTCCGCGCCAGCGTGGCGAACAACTCGTGCAGCCGCTCACTGTTGTGGTAGTCGAGGTTGCCGCTCGGCTCGTCGGCGAGCACCACCAGCGGGTCGGTGGCCAGGGCCCGCGCCACGGCCACCCGCTGCTGCTCGCCGCCCGAGAGCGCGGCCGGCCGGTGCGTCGTCCTGCCGGCCAGGCCGACCGCGCTCAGCAGCTCCATCGCCTTGGCCCGCGCGCCCGCGTCGGCGCTCCCGCTGATGAGCAGCGGCATCATCACGTTCTCGAGGGCGCTGAACTCCCGGAGCAGATGGTGGAACTGGAACACGAACCCGAGCTTCCGGTTCCTCAGCTCGGCGAGGCGAGCCGGCGACTGCTCGGCGAAGGCCTCGCCGTCGAGCGTCACCGAACCCGCCGTGGGCTCGTCCAGCGCGCCAAGGAGGTGGAGCAGCGTGCTCTTGCCGGCGCCGCTCGCGCCCACGATCGCCACGAACTCACCCCGGGAGACGGCGAAGTCCACCCCCGACAGCACTTCGATCAGGCTGCCGTCGCCCCCGGTGTAGACCTTGCGCAGCCCGTGCGCCTCGAGAACGGGGGTCATTCGTGCCGGATCGCCTCGACGGGCGTGAGCGCCGCCGCCGCGCGCGAGGGATAGAGCGTGGCCGCGACGGCCACCAGGACGCTGGCGAGGACGACGACCAGGACATCGCGCAGCTCGGTGTGCACCGGCAGGTGGTCGATGAAGTAGACGGCCGGGTCGATCTTCACCAGCCCGGAGCTGTCCACGACGTAGGAGACCGCGAGCCCGAGCACCAGGCCGAGGGAGGTGCCCACGAGGCCGATGATGCCGCCCTGCAGCAGGAAGATGCGAGAGATGGCCGGGCCGGTGAGGCCCATCGCCCTGAGGATGCCGATTTCGCGCGTCTTGTCCGCCACCACCATGGTGAGGGTGCCGACGATGTTGAACGCCGCCACGACCATGATGAAGAAGATGATGAGCCCCATTGCCAGCTTCTCGAGCTTGAGCGCGCTGAAGAGGCTCGCGTTCTGGAGCTGCCAGTCGAGCGCCCGGTAGGGGTACTGGAGCTTCTCCTCGAGCCGCTTCCCCACCGCGGGCGCGCGGTCGGGATCGGCCACGCGGACCTGGATGCCGGAGACGGCGTCGCCCAGCCCGGTGAACTCCTGGGCCACCTGCCGCGACATCACCACGAACTGGTTGTCGTACTGGAACATCCCGGTGGTGAAGAGGCCGACCACCTCGAAGCGCCAGAATCGGGGCGGCGTCGGGGTGCCCAGGGCCCGGTTGATCTTCGCGGCGGTCGGGGGCACCAGAGACACGACGTCGCCGGGGTACGCATTGATTCGCGCGGCGAGGCGGTCGCCGATCAGCAGGGCCCCGTCGAGCCCCTCGCGCGTGGTCCGGAAGCTCAGGTCACCCTTGGTGATCGACCTGGGGAAGGTGGTGACCGACATGGTGCCGGTATCCGGCTCGAAGCCGAGCACGTTGACCGCGGTGGCGTAATCGGCGCCGTTGGTGATGATCGATTCGGTGAGGACCTCGGGGGCCGCCGCGACGACCTCGGGGTCCCGGCGGATCGTGTCGAGCGCGGCGCGCCAGTCGTCCACCCGGAGCCCCGCCCCGTAGGTGAGGATGCGCAGGTGCGGGCTGCCCACCAGGATCCGCTCGCGCAGGTCGTTGCGGAGCCCGTTCATGACGCCGAGGACCACGATCAGCGCCATGACGCCGACTGCGACGCCGCCGATCGAGATCAGCGTATTGAGCGAGGCGACGCTCGACGAGCGGCTCCGCAGGTAGCGGGCCGCGATGCGCCGTTCGAGCCGGGTGGGCAGCCGGAAGAGACTCATGACTCGGGCCGCATCGCCGGGAAGAGGATCACGTCGCGGATCGAGGGCAGGCCGGTGAGCAGCATGACCAGCCGGTCGATGCCGATGCCCATCCCGCCGGTGGGCGGCATCCCGTACTCGAGCGCGCGGACGTAGTCGGCATCGTACACCTGCGCCTCGTCATCGCCGGCCGCGCGCTGGCGGGCCTGGTCCTCGAAGCGCTGCCGCTGGTCGTCGGGGTCGTTCAGTTCGCTGAAGGCGTTGGCCAGCTCGTTGCCCTGCACGAACAGCTCGAAGCGCTCGGTGAGCGCCGGATCGTCGCGATGCCGCTTGGCGAGCGGCGAGAGCGCGAGCGGGTAGTCCACCACGAAGGTCGGCTGCACCAGGCTCGGCTCGAGGAACGCCTTGAACATCTCGTCCTGGAGCTTGCCGCCGGACCAGCCGGCCGCCTCGTCGCCGGGCACGCCGCTCCGGCGGAGGGCCGCGCGCATCGGCTCCTCGCCCGCGGTGCGCACATCGATCCCCGAGTGCTCGAGCACGCCCTCGACGAAGCGCACCCGGGCAAACGGCGGCGTGAAGTCGAGCGTGGTGCCGTCGCGCTCGATGCGCAGGCCGCCGCAGCACGCCTCGACGACACCGCTCACCAGCGCCTCGCAGAGGTCCATCATGCCGTGGTAGTCGGTGTACGCCTCGTACAGCTCCAGCATGGTGAACTCGGGCAGGTGGGTCCGGTCCATGCCCTCGTTCCGGAAGTCGTGGCCGATCTCATAGACCTTCTCCAGCCCGCCCACCAGCAGCCGTTTCAGGTACAGCTCGTCCGCGATCCGCAGGTAGAGCTCCATGTCGAGCGCGTTGTGCCGGGTGACGAACGGGCGCGCCGTGGCGCCGCCGTAGAGCGGCTGCAGGATCGGCGTCTCCACCTCGAGGAACCCGCGCGCGTCGAGGAAGCGGCGGATCCAGCTCACCGCCTTCGCGCGGAGCCGGAAGACTTCGCGGACGTCGGGGTGCACGGCAAGGTCGGCATAGCGCTGGCGGTACCGCACCTCGGGATCGGCGAGCCCGCCAAAGGTCTGCACGCCGTCGGCGCCGACCTGGGTCTTGCCCCGCGGCAGCGGCCGCAGCGACTTGGCGAGCAGCGTCACCTCCGCCGCCCGCACGGTGACCTCGCCGGTGCGGGTGCGGAAGAGCCGGCCGCGGAGCCCGATGTGGTCGTCGAGGTCGAGGAGCTGCACCAGGTCCCACGACGCCTCGAGCGCGTCGCGCCGGAGGTAGCCCTGGATGCGCCCGCTCGCGTCCTCGATGTGCGCGAAGGCGGTCTTCCCCTGGGAGCGGAGTGCCGAGATCCGGCCCGCGACAGCGACCTCGGGGCCGTCATCGCCCATCGCGTCGTCGTACGCCGCGAGCGCCTCGGCGGCGGTGTGGGTGCGCCGGTAGGCATACGCGAAGGGCGCGACGCCCAGTGCCGCGATCGCGTCCCGCTTGTCGCGGCGGGCGGCCTCGACGTGGGAGCGCTCGATCTCCGCCGGACCGGTCATGCCGCGCTCCCGCCGTACTGCTTGAGGTAGGCCTGGATGAACGCCTCGAGGTCGCCGTCCATGACCCGCTGGACGTCGCTCACCTTCACCTCGGTGCGGTGGTCGTTGACCATGGTATAGGGCTGGAAGACGTAGGACCGGATCTGGTTGCCCCAGGAATTGTCGGTCTTGGTGGCCTCGACCAGCGCGCGGGCCGCCTCCTGCTCCTCGAGCTTCTTCTGGTAGATCGCGGCGCGCAGCATCTTCATCGCGGTGGCGCGGTTCTTGGTCTGGCTCCGCTCCTGCTGGCAGGCCACGACGATCCCGGTGGGGATGTGGGTGAGGCGCACCGCCGAGGAGGTCTTGTTGACGTGCTGTCCGCCGGCGCCGGAGGCGCGGAAGACGTCCATCCTGATATCCTCCTCGCGCAGGTCCACCTCGAT
The DNA here is from genome assembly GCA_946480845.1 of uncultured Gemmatimonadota bacterium. The sequence continues at coordinate 1,290 of CAMLLJ010000143.1, read as the reverse complement.
GGTGTCGTCGATGTCGGGATAGACGAACACCGACGCGAACGAGGTGTGGCGGCGCGCCTGGGAATCGTAGGGCGAGATGCGGACGAGGCGGTGCACCCCCTTCTCCGCCTTGAGGAAGCCGTAGGCATACTCGCCGCGGATCTCGATGGTGGCGGACTTGATGCCCGCCTCCTCACCCTGGAGCAGGTCGAGGATGCGCACCTCGAACCCCTGCCGCTCCGCCCAGCGCACGTACATGCGCATGAGCATCTCGGCCCAGTCCTGCGACTCGGTGCCGCCGGCGCCGGGGTGAATGGTGAGCAGTGCATCGCGGCCGTCGTCGGGGCCGCGCAGCATGGTGCGCAGCTCGAACGACTCGACGGCCGTCTCCAGCTTTCCGGTCTCCGCCTCGATCTCCGCCTCCATGGCGGCATCGGGCTCGGCCTCGAGCAGCTCGGCCATTTCCCGGGTGCCCTCGATGCGGCCGGCCAGGTCCTCGTACGGCGTGACCCAGCCCTTGAGCTGCTTCACCTCCTGCACCACCGTCCGCGCCCGGTCGCTGTTGGACCAGAACGCCGGGTCCGACTGCTGCGCCTCGAGCTCGGTCAGGCGCGCGCGCTTGGCATCCAAGTCAAAGAAAACCTCGGAGCTCGGCGATGCGCGTCTGCAGGTCGGTGAGGCGGTCGGAAAGGTCGGGCATGCTCAGGGCTCCGGAACGGCGGGCTCGCGCGGAAAGCGCGTGCCCCGTGAACGAGCGAGCCGCCCGTCCGCCCAGTGGCGGAGGAGCGGCTCCGGGTCTCCTGAAGATAAGGAGGGCTAGAAGATCTGGCGACCGTCGGCAAGGATCTCGTTGAGGGCGTCCTTGAAGTGCGAGGTGCTGTCGGCCACCTCCCGGCCGACCTGGTCGCTGTACTCCTCCCAGCTCTTCTTGATCTCCTCCTCGAACAGCTCCTTCAGGTTGCCGTCCCTCAGCCCCTCGCGGCGCTTGGCCGGGTGGTAGACCACCATGTCCGAGATGAGCGCGCGGGCGAGCCGCCGGGCCTTCTGCGACGGGTCCTGCGAGAGGAAGGGGTTCACCGACTTCCGCGCCGCGCCGGTGCCGGCCGAGGCCGCAGGCGCCGGTGCGGCCGCGGGCGCCGAAGGCCGGGGTGAGGCCGGCGCCGACGGCATCGGCGGGCCGGCCGGACGGGGTGCAGCCGGGATCCCTGCCGGACGCGGCGCGGCGATCGGGGGACGCATGGCGGGCGGCGGCGTCGGGCGCGGAGCCCCGGCCGGGGGCGCCGCGGCAGGCGGCGCCATCGGGGTGAACGG
>CAMLLJ010000142.1 GCA_946480845.1 uncultured Gemmatimonadota bacterium | reverse complement strand
GAGCCGGCGGTGGCGCTGGCGTTCGGCGTGGGCATCGTCTGCGGCAGCGCCTACGTCCAGGCGGGCACGGTGCCCGCTGTCGCACTCGCCGCATCGGTGCCGGTCTCGCTGCTGGTCGCACTCATCCTCTTCATCAACGGCTTCCAGGACGCGCCGAGCGACGCTCAGGTCGGCAAGCGGACCGCCGTGGTGCGCCTGGGCCGCGCGCGCGCGAGCCGCGTGTACGGGCTGCTTGCCGCGGCCTCCGCTGTTGCGCTCGGCGCCCTCGTCGCAGCGCGCGCGCTGCCGGTGCACGCCCTGCTCTGCCTCGCCGGATTCCCCTTCTTCGCCCGGGCGGTACCGGTGGTCCGGAGCCGTTTCGACAGCCCGATGGAGCTGGCGCCGGCGAACGCGTACACGGTCGTGGGCCATCTCGCGAGCTCGCTCGCGCTGGCGGTCGGGCTGGCCTGGTGGGGAATGGGCGGAGGAATGCAGCCCGGCGTGCTTGCGGTGGCGGCCCTGGGTGTGCTGGTGATCGCCTACTATCACCGCTCCATCGGCCGGCTGTCGCGGGCGTTCTACGGCGTGCGGGACGCCGTGGCGAAGAGCTGAGCGCTAGCCGGCATGCCTGAACTCTACCGGCATCGCCGCCAGCCGGTCGAACCGGCGCGCCTCGGCCACCAGCGGCCACCAGTCGTACAGGAAGACCTCGATCGGCCGCCACATGGCGACCCATCCCCCCACCACCAGGCTCTCGCGCAGCACGGCGGCGAAGGGGTTGGCCTCCGCCGCCCCGTCGAGCGCGCTCGCCACGGTGAGGGCCACTGCCATGAACCCGAGCGCGATGACCAGGCTGATCCTGCCGCGCCGGAAGAGGTCGCGCAGGTTGCGCCGCGTCGCCGCCGCCCGCCCTGCAAAGAACTGTGTGACGGCCGTCCGCGCCTCGTCCGCCGATGCGTCGGAGACCGGCGCGGTGTCGAGGTGGATCACCAGCCGCAGCGAGGCGTTCCGCGGCACTTCCGAGGCCCACGACACGACGAACTCCTCCGCCGCCGGCTCGAGGTCGCGCTCGTGGAACGGCGACGAATCGATGGGGTTGAAGAGCTGGCGGAGATCCCGCACGCGCACGTCGATCGTCCCGGACGCCGGCGCATTGTCGGGAAGCCTGGTCGCCATGCCGTCACTCCGGTGGATGGGATTCTGAATCTACCGTCGAGGAGCCTGCCCGCATGGTCCATGTGAATCCCACCGACGCCGAGATCCGCGAGCTGGTGGCCGGCGCCGGCGCGATCGCCATGGTGGGCGCCTCGTCCGATCCCGCACGCCCGTCGCACGGCGTCATGGCATTCCTGCTCGAGCGCGGCTTCCAGGTGATCCCGGTCAACCCGCACGAGACTGAAGTGCACGGCCGGCGGGCCTGGCCCACGCTCGAATCGGTTCCCGAGCCGGTGGATATCGTCGACGTCTTCCGCCGCCCCGAGTTCACTCCCGCCATCGCCAGCTCGGCGGTGGAAATCGGCGCGCGGGTACTCTGGCTTCAGGTGGGCGTGATCAACGAGGAGGCGGCGGCGCGGGCGAAGCAGGGCGGACTGGTGGTGGTGATGGATCGGTGCATGGCGCAGGTGGTGAAGGAACAGGGACTGGGGGTCAGGGCGTAGGGACCGGGGGTTCGGGGGGCCACGGATGGAGATCGGGATCTATACGTTCGCGGAGCGGACGCCGGACGCTCGGAGCGGAGAGCTGGTGAGCGCCGAGCAGCGGCTCGCCGACCTGCTCGAGGAGATCGAGCTCGCGGACCGGGTCGGCCTCGACGTGTTCGGTGTGGGAGAGCACCACCGGCCCGATTACGTCGTGTCGTCGCCGGCCGTCGTGCTGGCGGCGGCCGCGGCGCGCACGAAGCGCATCCGGCTCACCAGTGCCGTCACCGTGCTCAGCTCCGACGATCCGGTGCGCGTGTTCCAGGACTTCGCCACGCTCGACCTCCTGTCGCACGGACGGGCCGAGATCATGGCGGGACGGGGGTCGTTCATCGAGTCGTTCCCCCTCTTCGGCTACAGTCTCGACGACTACGACGCCCTCTTCGCCGAGAAGCTCGACCTCCTGCTCGCGCTCCGGGAGGGCGAGCGGGTCACCTGGGCGGGGCAGCATCGCGCGCGGCTCGACGACCTCGCCGTGTTCCCGCGTCCCGTCCAGGAGCCTCTCCCGGTGTGGCTCGCGGTAGGCGGCACGCCGCAGTCGCTCGTGCGGGCCGGTACCCTGGGCCTGCCGCTCGCGCTCGCGATCATCGGCGGCATGCCGGAGCGGTTCGTCCCCATGGTCGAGCTGTATCGCGAGAGTGCGCGGCGTGCGGGACACGACCCGGCGTCGCTCCAGGTGGGCATCAATTCGCACGGCTTCATCGCCGATACGTCCGCCGATGCCGCGGACGAGGCGTGGCCGCCCTACGCGGATACGATGGGCCGGATCGGCCGGGAGCGCGGCTGGCCGCCGCCCACCCGCGACCGGTTCGAGGCGGAGCGCTCGCCGCGCGGGGCGCTGCTGGTGGGCGATCCGCAGGAAGTCATCGCCAAGATCCTCTTCGAGCACGAGCTGTTCGGCAACACGCGCTTCCTGATGCAAATGAGCGTGGGCACCATGCCCCACGAGCGGATCATGCGCTCCATCGAGCTGCTCGGCACCGTTGTGGCGCCCGCCGTGCGGAAGTCGGTGTCCTGAGCGGCGTCAGGCGCGCACCCGCACCGCTGTTCCCCATGGATCGCGAACCAGTCCGCCGTTCTCCTGCCGGGCGACCGGGAGGCCGGCGCGCTCCAGGCGTTCCAGCACCTCCGTAACTTCCTCTTCGGTGGGCAGTATCATCTGCCACTCCAGGAGCCGCGCGTCGTCGTCGCCCGCGGGGGCTGCGCCGACTGCCCAGGTGTTGGTGCCGAGGTGATGGTGATAGCCGCCGGCCGAGAGGAAGAGCGCGCCCGGGTAGTTCCAGGCCGTGCGGTCGAAGCCCAGCGCATGGTGATAGAACGCGTTCGCCCGCTCGAGGTCGCCTACGAAGAGATGGACGTGGCCGATGACGGTACCCGCGGGGAGCCCGGTCCACGGCGCGTCGCCGGCCGCGGCCAGGACGCCCTCGACGTCGAGCGGAATCGTCGCCATGGCGATCTGGTCGCCGTCATGGCGCCATTCGCTCCGCGGCCGGTCGGAATACACCTCGATGCCGAGCCCGTCCGGGTCGGTGAGATAGATGGCCTCGCTCACCAGGTGGTCCGACATGCCGGCATGGAGGCCGAGCTCGCCGAGGTGCCGCACCAGGCGGCCCAGCGCCGCGCGGTCGGGCACCAGGATGGCAAAGTGATACAGCCCGAGCCGTCCTCGGCGCGGGACCGGCACGGCGCCCGCGCGCTCGTGCAGCTCGACCAGCGGAGCGTCGTCGCCGTGCGCCGCGAGCGTGGCGCGGCCCCCAGAGCGCGCTACGGCCCGGAGGCCGACCACGCGCTCGTAGTACTCCACCGAGCGGACGACGTCGGCCACCTGGAGGTGGACCGCGCCGAGGCGCAACGCGGCAGGCAGCCGGCTGCTGGCAGTGGCCCGCGCGTCCGTGCCGGTCATGGTCCTACTCCTTGCGTCGCGCCAGGACGCGATCGAGTGAGAAATCGCCTGCGCCCACCAGGGCCAGCAGGAGCGCCGCCGCGAGCAGCGCCAGCGGGAACTCGACGCCCTGCGGCGCGAAGAACCCGGCAGGCAGGTGCACCAGCAATATGGCGCCCAGCATCGTCGCGGCCAGGCCGAGCGCGGCGGGCCGCGTGAAGAGCCCGAGCACGAGCGCGATGCCGCCGAAGAATTCGAGCAGCGCCACCGCCGGGCCCGCGACCTCCGGAAACGGGACGCCCATCTGGCCGAAGGCGCCCGTGACGCCCGCCGGCCCGAAGACGAAGAGCTTCTGGCCGCCGTGCGCGATGAATATGGCCCCGAGGACCGTCCGGAGCAGGGTGAGCCCGGCGTTGAGGCGGGGCAGGCTGGTGCTGGGCATGTCGGTCTCCATTTGTGTGTGTTACAACACTCATTAGTGCAAAAAAAATCGCGACTAGTCGCCCCCGCGCGCTTCCTCCAGCAGCCGGATCAGCCGGCGCAGCTTCTCGCCCCCGAGGTGCCCGAGCTGCCGCCGGTGCAGCGCCGGCATGACCCGGTCGAGGGGCTCGAGCAGGGCGAGGCCGGCGTCGGTGATGCGCGTGCGCACGAACCGGCGGTCCTCCCCTTCCCTGGCGCGGACCACGAGGCCCATCTCGCTCAGCCGGTCGAGCAGCCGGGTGGTGTCCGGGACCTGCGCCACGAGGCGGTCCCGCACCTCGTTCCGGCAGAGACCCTCCGCCCCCGCGCCGCGCAGGATCCGGAGCGCGTTGTACTGGGTGGGCGTGAGACCGTGCTCCTTCAGCGTCTCGGCCGTGCTGTGGTCCAGCATGGCCGCCGTACGGGCCAGGCTCAGCACCGCCTCGTGCTCGAGGCTGCTGAACGGCTTGCGCTGCCCGAGTTCTGCCTGCAGGGTCGGCGACATGCATGGAGTATAGGTGTTATAACATTTACTGTCAAGATCCAAACCCGGCGCCCCCGACCGGCATCCGACAGTGAGTCCCCCAACCGGAGCGTTCCCTGCCCTCCCTATCTCGCGCCGGCGCCGCCGCGCTGCTGGTCCTCGGCGCCGCCGCCCTGTTCACTGCCCGCCCCCTCGGATGGGGCGCCGCCGACGCACCGGACGGGACCCGCTTCAAGGTCTCGCCGGTCGGCCTGTCCCACGTGCTCGAGCCCCGTCAGCCGGTCTCCGCCACGCGGGATTGCCGCTGGTCGCCCCCGGGAGGCGATGCCGCGCTCTGCGCGGTGGCGCCGGGCGGTGCATCCGCGTTCCGCGCGCTTCGGATGGTCCCGTGGATCGTGAACCTGGCGGCACTGCTCTGCACGGCGGGCGCCCTGCTCCTCCTCGTCGATGCGCCCGCGAGGGACCGGCAGGCGCGACGGGCGCTCACCGCATCGGTCATCGCGGCACTCGCGGCACCGCTCGTCTTCGCGCAGTCCGTGCCCAGGGCGCTGGCCGCGCTCCAGGGCCTGGAGTTCGGTGTCGGCGGAACGCTGGGCGTGCTCCAGCTCTGCCTCACCGTGGCGCTTCTGGCCGGGCTGTCCGCCGCGATGCTCCTGCGCACGCGCGATCCGGCGCGCGTCGCGAGCGTCGCGAGCGTCGCCCTGCTCCTCCTCCCGGCTGTCGCCTTCCTCTCGATGTTCCCCGCGCCGGGCGGGCTGGCCTTCGCCGCGGCGGGCACGGCGATCGGTTTCGGCGCGGGATGGTGGCTGGTGCGCTAGCGCGTCAGGCCTGTGCCTCGCGCGCGAGCAGCGCGCGCTTCCGCTCGACGCCCCAGCGGTAGCCCGCGAGCCCGCCGTCGCTCCGGACGACGCGATGGCAGGGGATGGCCACGGCGAGCAGGTTGGTGGCGCAGGCGTGTGCCACCGCCCGCACCGCCCTCGGCGCCCCGATGTACCGGGCGATCTCGGCGTAACTCACCGTCCTGCCGGCCGGAATCCGGCGGAGCGCCTGCCAGACGCGCTGCTGGAACGCCGTGCCGCGGACGTCGAGCGGCAGGTCGAGCCCGAGTCCGGGCTGCTCGACGAACCCGACCACCACCGCCACCACCCGCTCGAACTCCGCGTCTCCGCCGACCAGCTCGGCGCGCGGAAACCGCGCCTGGAGCTGGCGCACGAGCACGTCGGGGTCGTCGCCGAGCAGGATGGCGCAGACGCCCTGCGCGCTCCGGGCCACGAGGATCGAGCCGAGCGAGCACTCGCCGATCGCGAAGCGGATCTCGACGTCGGTGCCGCCGGCGCGGAAGTCGGTCGGGGTCATGCCCAGCACGTCGCGCGAGTCGGCATAGAAGCGGCCGTTGGAGGCGTAGCCCGCCTCGTAGATCGCGCGCGTGACGGTGCGCTCGGCATCGAGGGCGCTCCGCATCCGCCGGGCGCGCTGCTCGCGGGCGTACGCCCGTGGCGTGACGCCGGTGACCGACCGGAAGATGCGATGAAAGTGGAAGGGGCTGAGCCCTGCCGCCGCCGCCAGCGCCTCGAGCGTCGGCGCCCGCTCGGCCGCCTCGATGGTGCGGCACGCCGCGGTGACGAGTGCGGCATTCACCTCGGCGAGCGACGCCTGGTCCGGCCGGCAGCGCCGGCAGGGCCGGAAGCCGGCGGCGGCGGCCGCCTCGCCGGTCGCGTGGAAGCGCACGTTCTCGGGCCGCGCGCGCCTCGAGGCGCACGACGGCCGGCAGTAAACCCCGGTGGTCCGGACCGAATACACGAAGGTACCGTCGGCGGCCGCATCCCGGGCGACGACGGCAGCCCAGCGAGGGTCGGCGGAGGTCTCGGCGGCACGCTTCGCTCGTGCCGTCGTTGCGGCGGTCCTGGCGGCGGTGGCCTTCATGCGCGTCTCCTCATGCGGCGGAGTCTAGCCGCCGGTGCCGCGCCCCGCACTCCGCATCTTGCTCTCGAATCCGCATACCCGGAATATATTGCCCGATGCCTCACGATACCGCGCTCATCGTCACCATCGCGGCAGGCCTCGGCCTGGCGCTCGTCCTCGGTCTCGTCGCGGTCCGGCTCCGGCTTCCGCCGCTCGTCGGCTACCTGCTGGCGGGGCTCGCGGTGGGCCCCTACTCGCCCGGCTTCGTGGCCGATCCCGCCCTGGCGCAGCAGCTCGCCGAGATCGGCGTGATCCTGCTCATGTTCGGGGTGGGGATCCACTTCTCGGTTGGCGACCTGCTTGCGGTGCGGCGCATCGCGCTGCCGGGCGCCGCCGTGCAGATCGCGCTGGCGACCGTCCTCGGCGCCGTGGTGTCGCATTTCCTGGGCTGGACCTGGGGCGAGGGCATCGTCTTCGGCCTCTGCCTCTCGGTGGCGAGCACCGTGGTGCTGCTCCGCTCGCTCGAGGACCGTGGCCTCCTCGACTCCGCCGACGGCCGGATCGCGGTGGGCTGGCTCATCGTGGAAGACCTGGCGACGGTGCTCGTGCTCGTGCTCCTCCCTGCCCTCGCCGTCACCCTCGGCGGCCACGCGGCCCCGGAAGAGACGGAAGTGGCCGCGGCCGCCCGCAGCGTACCCGCCGCCATCGGGATCACCCTTGCCAAGGTCACCGCCTTCGTCGCGCTGATGTTCCTGGTCGGGCGCCGCGCGGTGCCGTGGCTGCTGGAGCGGGTGGCGCGGATCGGCTCGCGCGAGCTGTTCACGCTCTCGGTGCTCGCCGTGGCGCTGGGCATCGCGGTTGGCGCCTCCACGCTCTTCGACGTCTCCTTCGCCCTGGGCGCCTTCTTCGCCGGCATGGTGGTGAACGGCTCCGACATGAGCCACGAGGCGGCCGCCGACGCGCT
>CAMLLJ010000141.1 GCA_946480845.1 uncultured Gemmatimonadota bacterium | reverse complement strand
CTTCACTGAGTGGACCCCGGCCGGCATGCCGCGGCGTCCGCGCTTCATGGGCCTCCGGCACGACCGCGAGCCTGACGAAGTCCGGCGCGCCGCCGCGCGCTAGCCGGGCGGTAGCCGCGCGGCGCCGGCCGCGATACACTTCCTTCCCGGCACATCCCTTCTCACTCGCCCACCACCAGCGGGAGCACCCTCGTGGAACGTCGAGACTTTCTCCAGTACTCCGGGCTCGCGGCGGGCGCGCTCGTGCTGCCGCGCGGGCGCGCCGGTCTGAGCGGCGCCCTCACCCCGATCCCGACGGCCGACCGGAAGGCCCTCGCCGACGCCGCCCTCGGCGCCGCGCGCGCCGGCGGAGCGACCTATGCCGACGTGCGGATCAACCGCTACCTGCGGCAAAGCATCTTCGCGCGGGACACCAAGATCCAGAACGTCTCGGACTCGGAGTCCTACGGCGTGGGCATCCGGGTCATCGCCGGCGGCACCTGGGGCTTCGCTGCCACCAATGACGTGACCCCCGACGGCGTGACCGCGGCCGCGCGCGAGGCGCTGGCGATCGCGAAGGCGAATGCGCGGCTGCAGACGGAGCCGGTAGTGCTGGCGGCGCAGAAGGGCTTCGGAGAGGTCTCCTGGCGGACGCCGATCGAGAAGAACGCCTTCGAGGTGACCGTCGGTGAGAAGGCCGACCTCCTGCGCACGGTGGCCGAGGCCGCGCTCAAGGCCGGCGCCAGCTTCATCAACTCGAACCTCTTCCTGGTCAACGAGCAGAAGTACTTCGCCTCGACCGACGGGAGCTACATCGACCAGGACATCCACCGGATCGGCGCCGGGTTCGGGGTCATCCGGGTGGACAAGGCCACCGGCAAGTTCGAGCGCCGCGACGCGCTCTCGGCGCCGATGGGCATGGGCTGGGAGTATCTGGCCGGGCGGCCCGCCGGCAAGCGCCCCGGCCCCACGGCGATGAACTACGCCGACTCGTACGACATGGTCGAGGACGCGACGATGGCGGCCGAGCAGACGAAGGAGAAGGCGGCGGCGAAGTCCGTCGTCGCGGGCAAGTACGACCTGGTGCTCGATCCCTCGCACCTCTGGCTCACCATCCACGAGTCGGTGGGGCATCCCCTCGAGCTCGACCGGGTGCTCGGCTACGAGGCCAACTACGCCGGAACCAGCTTCGCCACCCTCGACAAGTGGCGCAGCAAGACCTTCCGCTACGGCTCGCCGGTCGTGAACCTCGTCGCCGACCGGAAGCAGCGGAACTCGCTCGGCGCCACGGGCTGGGACGATGAAGGGGTGCCGGCCAAGGAGTGGATGCTGGTGAAGGACGGCATCCTGGTGGACTACCAGAAGATCCGGGACCAGGCGCACGTGGTCGGCCAGGCCGAGTCCGACGGCTGCTGCTACGCGGACAGCTGGGACCAGGTGCAGTTCCAGCGGATGCCCAACGTCTCGCTCCGGCCCGGCACCGCGCCGCTCACGCCCGCGCAGATGATCGCCAATGTCGAGAAGGGCATCTACATCGTGGGCGACGCCTCGTACTCGATCGACCAGCAGCGCTACAACTTCCAGTTCAGCGGCCAGCTCTTCTACGAGATCCGCAACGGGAAGATCGCGGGCATGCTGCGCGACGTGGCGTACCAGTCGAACACCCAGGAGTTCTGGAACTCCTGCGCCGCTACCTGCGACCAGCGCGACTACCGCCTCGGCGGCTCGTTCAACGACGGGAAGGGGCAGCCGCCCCAGTCGAGCTCGGTGTCGCACGGCTCGTCCACGACGCACTTCACCGGCGTCAACGTCATCAATACCGCGAGGAAGATCTGACATGACGCTCGACGAACGCGACGCGCGCGCCATCCTCGAGAAGGCGATCCGGCTGTCGAAGGCCGACGCCTGCACGGTGCGCCTCAACGGGGCGAGCGGCGGGAACATCCGCTACGCCCGCAATACGGTGACCACCGCCGGCGGGAGGCAGAACACTTCGCTTGGCGTGACGTCCACCTTCGGGAAGCGGACGGGGGGCGCGTCGGTGAACGAGCTTGACGACGCCGCCATAGAGCGCGCCGTGCGCCGCTCGGAGGAGCTGGCCCGCCTGGCGCCGGAGGATCCGGAGGCGATGGACCTCCTCGGCCCCCAGACCTACGCGGCCACACCCGCCTGGTTCGAGGCCACCGCGAGCATCTCGCCGGAGTACCGGGCGCAGGTGGCGGCGGCCGGCATCGAGCCGTCGAAGGCGCGCGGCTGCACCGCCGCCGGCTTCCTCTCCGACAGCGACGGCTTCAGCGCGATGCTCAACTCGAAGGGCCTGTTCGGCTACCACCGCGCGTCGGGCATCGACTTCTCGCTCACCGTGCGCACCGAGGACGGGACTGGATCCGGCTACGTCGCCCGGGACTTCAACGACGTGGCCAAGTTCGATCCCGCGGCGACGAGCGCCATCGCGATCGAGAAGGCGATCGCGAGCCGCAATCCGCGGGCGGTCGAGCCCGGCAAGTACACGGTGATCATCGAGCCCGAGGCCGGCAACGAGCTGCTCGGCTTCATGATGGGGTTCGACGCCCGGAACGCCGAGGAGGGCCGGAGCTACCTCGCCGCGGCGGGCGGCGGCACGCGCCTGGGCCAGAAGCTGGTGGACGAGCGGGTCACCATCTACTCCGATCCCGCGCATCCCGAGGTGCCTTCCGCCCCGTGGAGCTTCGACGGCCTGCCGCGGAAGCGGACCACGTGGATCGACAAGGGGATCGTGCGGAACCTCTCCTATTCCCGCTTCTGGGCGGAGAAGCAGGGGAAGGAGCCGCTTCCCGGGCCGGCCAACATCATCATGGAAGGCGGCACCCAGTCGCTCGAGGAGCTGGTGCGCGGCACCGAGCGGGGCATCCTGGTCACCCGCTTCTGGTACATCCGCTCGGTGGACCCGCAGACGGTGCTCGCGACCGGCCTCACTCGCGACGGCACCTTCTTCGTCGAGAACGGCCAGGTGAAGCATGCGGTGAAGAACTTCCGGTTCAACGAGTCGCCGGTCATCATGCTGAACAACCTCGACGCGCTGGGCCGGCCCATGCGGGTGCAGGGCAACCTGATCCCGCCGATGCGGGTGCGCGACTTCACGTTCACGTCGCTCTCCGACGCGATCTAGGGGTGCCCGAGCCCGACGCGGGCGCGGAGGCCCGCGCCCTGGCCTTCGGGCGCCGCCGCGCCGACTTCAGCTTCACGCGGCTCCGGTACCTCTCGGGCGACTGGGACGTGGACGAGCGCATGCCGTCCAACCTGCTCAATTCGCTCATCGAGTACACGACGGTCCCGGTGGCCACCACGGAGCGGGTGGTGGACCTCGAGAGCGAGGCGGTGTTCGACTCGCCCTTCGCCTACCTCGCCGGGCACCGCCTGGTCGAGTTCACCGCGCGCGAGCGCGACGTCTTCGAGCGCTTCGTGCGGGGCGGCGGCTTCCTCTTCGCCGACGACTGCAACCACGACGTGGACGGCCTCTTCGCGCGCTCGTTCGAGGCGCAGGTGGCCGCCGTCTTCGGGCCGGCGGCGCTCCGGCGCATCCCCGGCGACCATCCCCTCTACCGCGCCTTCTTCACCTTCGACGACGGCCCCCCCACCACCTCGCTCGAGCTCAACGGCTGGGGCGACGACCTCGTGCACGACTACCTGCGCGCGGTGGAGGTGGACGGGCGGATCGCGATCCTGTACAGCAACAAGGACTATGGATGCGAGTGGGACTACGACTTCCGCAACAAGCGGTTCCTGGCGGAGGACAACACGAAGTTCGGGGTGAACATCATCATCCACGCGATGACGGCATGACGGACGCGGACGTCGCGGCGCTCCTCGCGAAGCTCGACGGCCTGCGCGCGGAGATCGGCAAGGTCATCGTGGGCCAGCGGGCCACGGTGGACGAGCTGCTGACCGCGTTCCTCGCCGGGGGTCACGCGCTGCTCGAGGGCGTGCCCGGCCTGGCCAAGACCCTGCTGATCCGGACGCTCGCCGAGGCGGTCCAGCTCTCCTTCCGGCGGATCCAGTTCACCCCCGACCTCATGCCCACCGACATCCTGGGCACCGAGGTGCTGGAAGAGGACCACGCCACCGGCCGGCGCTTCTTCAAGTTCACCCGCGGGCCGGTCTTCGCGAACATCGTGCTGGCGGACGAGATCAACCGCACCCCGCCCAAGACCCAGGCGGCACTGCTCGAGGCGATGCAGGAGCAGGCGGTGACCTGGGGCGGCACCTCGTACCCGCTCGACCGGCCCTTCTTCGTGCTCGCCACCCAGAACCCGATCGAGCAGGCCGGCACCTATCCCCTGCCCGAGGCGCAGCTCGACCGGTTCCTCCTGCACATCCGCGTCGACTACCCCGACGAGGCCGAGGAGCGCGACATCCTCGCGCGCACCACGGGGGGCGCGGCGCCCCGCGTGTCGCCGGTGATCGCCGGCGACGACGTGCTCCGCGCGCAGTCGCTGGTGCGCGAGATCCGGCTGTCCGACGCCCTGCTCGACTACACCGCCCGCCTGGTGCGCGCCTCGCGGCCGGGCCAGACGTCGCTCGCGGCCGTGCGGGAGCTGGTGCGCTGGGGCGCCGGCCCGCGCGCCGGCCAGGCGCTCGTCCTCTGCGCCAAGGCGCGCGCGCTGCTCCAGGGGCGCTTCGCGGTGACGCTCGAGGACCTGCGCGCCGTGGCGCCGCCGGTGCTCCGGCATCGCGTGCTCGTCAACTTCAGGGCCGAGGCCGAGGGCGTGACCGCCGACCAGGTGACGGAACGCCTGCTCGATGCGGTGGCGCCGCCCGCCAGCCCGCTCCGGTGACGCTGCTCGACCCCCGCGCGCTCGCCGCGCTCGGCGACCTGTCGCTCGTCGCCCGGCTGGTGGTGGACGGCTTCATGTTCGGCGTCCATCCGAGCCGGATGCAGGGCGCGGGCCTCGAGTTCAGCCAGTACCGGAGCTACCAGCCCGGCGACGATCTCCGGCGGCTCGACTGGCGGCTCTTCGCGCGGTCGGACCGCTATTTCGTGCGCGAGTCGGAGGCGGAAACCTCGGTGACGGTGCGCGTCGTGCTCGACGCCAGCGACTCGATGCGGCACGAGGAGAACGGCGTCTCGAAGTTCGCCTACGGCCGCATGCTCGCCGCGGCGCTCGCCCTCCTCGCCTACCGGCAGGGCGATGCGCTCGCGCTCGTGGCTCCGGGCGATGGGGCGGCGGCGGGGGGACGCGCCGACCGGGGCCGCCAGCACTACCACCGGGTGCTCCGGCAACTCGAGGCGCTGGAGCCCGGCGGCGCCTGGCCGCCCTGGGAACGCGTGGAAGGGATGCTGCTGGGCGGCGCGGGCCGCGGGATCACCATCGTGATCTCCGATCTGCACGAGCGTGGCGACGAGATCCGGGGCGTGATCCGGCGACTCGCCGCGCTCCGGCACGACGTGCGGGTCGTGCACCTCGTGGGGCGGGCCGAGCTCGAGTTCGCCTGGGGCGGCAGCGTCGCATTCGAGGAGCTGGAGACCGGCAGGATGGTGGAGGTCGACGCCGACGCGGCGCGCGACGCCTACCGCGCGTCCTACGGCCGGGAGCTTCGTACGCTGGAGCTCGAGCTGGGCGAGCTGCGCGCCGGTCATGTGCGCGTCCTGATCGACCAGCCCCTCGACGAGGCGCTCCGCGCCGTGCTGGGGGCGCGGCACGGCTGATGGGGTTCGCGGTGCCGCTCGCGCTGCTCGGGCTGGCGCTGCTGGCCGTGCCCCTGGCGATCCACCTCCGGCCGCAGCGCACCCGGCAGGTCGTGCGGGTCGGCAGCGTCCGGCACCTCGGGGGTGCCGCGCCGCCGGCGAGGGCGGGGCTCCGCCTCACCGAGCCGGTGCTGCTCGCCCTGCGGCTGGCCGTGGTGGCGCTCCCGATGCTCGCGCTGGCGGGCCCGTTCCTCCGCCGCCCGGGCGGCGAGGCTGGACGCAAGGTGGCGCTCGTCGCGGCTGCCGCGGCGGATTCCGCGGCCGCCGTGCTGGTGCGACGGACGGCCGACTCGCTCGTGCAGGAGGGATTCGCGCGGCGGGAGCTCGATCCGCGCGCCGACGTCTGGCAGGCGCTGCGCGCTGCCGACGCGTCGCTGCCGCCGGGCTCGGAGATCGCGCTGGTGTCGTCCGGCCGCGTGCGCGCGGCGGGGGTGCGGCCGGCCCTCGCGTCGGACGTTTCGGTTCACCTGGCGCCTGGCGTGCGCGGCGCCCAGGTCCCCACTGTGGCCAGTGCGGCACGGCGTAGCGTGACGATCGCGGCGGCGCCGGCGCGGAACCTCGACGCGCGCCTCGTCGCGGCGGCGTTCCGCGCAATCGCGGCCGAGCGGGGTGATTCGCTCGAGCTCGCGATGCGCTCCACGGCGGACACCACACCGCGTCCGGCGTCCCGAGCAGGCGATTGGCTCGTCTGGCTCCCCGATTCGTCCTCCGCTCCGCTTCCGCCCGCCCGCTTGCTCGGCAACGCAACGCTTCTCACCGACGGCGACCCGGTGCCGGTGCCCGGCCGGATCCACGTCCGCCGCGATGCCGGGGCGCTCACCGTCACGCTGGCTGGACGCTTCGCCGCGGACTCCGCAGGGCTGATGCTGACGGGCGCGCTGCCGGAGTTGCTCGCGGGCATCTGGCCCGACCCCGCGGCCCGGTTCGCGGCCGATACGTCGCTCCACGCCATCACCGCGAGCCAGCTCCAGCCGGACCGCGCATCGCCACGCCCGCGCGGCGCACGCGCTCCGCTCAGCCACTGGCTGCTCGCAGCAGCGGCCCTCCTCTTCCTCGCGGAGCGATGGATGTCGCACCGCGGGCTCCGGGCGGCATGATCGAGGGGCGCGAGGCGCTCGAGCGCGCGGCATCGGGCTACCGCCTCAGGCGCAGCATGGCGGCGGCGCTGCTCGTCGCCGGCACGGCGGCGGGCGCGATCGCCATCGCCGGATGGCTTCAGCCCGGAGGTCCCCGGCTCGCCCTGGCGGTCATCGCCGTCGGCACCGCCCTCGTCGTGGCCGCGCGCGGCGTCCGCTCTTCCCCCCTGCCCGCGGCAATCGCGCGTCACCTCGACCGCGCGGATCCGGCGCTCGAGGACAGCTCGGAGCTGCTGCTCGCCGACCCGGCGGACCTTGGCCTGACCGACCGGCTGGAGCGTGAGCGCGCCGCGCGTGCGCTCGCGGCCCGGCCGCCAGCACTTGCGGGACTTCCCGACCGCGCGGCCGTGCGCATGGCCGCTGCAGGGCTCGCGGGGTTGATCGTCGCGCTCGGAGCGGGCGTGTTGCTTTCAGCAGCTTCGTTCAAGGTCGCGTCCGAGGCGCTTGTGGTGGCCGGCGTGATATCTGTCGTAGGCGGAATTGTTGTCGGTGCCGCGACGTTCAGCATCGCGAACGCAGCTCTCGCAAACGCCA
>CAMLLJ010000140.1 GCA_946480845.1 uncultured Gemmatimonadota bacterium | reverse complement strand
ATCATCGGCGTCACCATCCGGCTCACGCTCCTGCAGCGCGCGCGCGAGATCCACATCATGCGCCTGGTCGGCGCCACCAACTGGTTCATCCGCGGTCCCTTCCTCCTCGAGGGCGCCCTCAAGGGGCTGCTGGGCGGCGCGCTGGCGCTGGCGCTCTGCTACGGCGGGTACACCGTGTTCCGCGGCAACACGCCGGCGCTCGCCGGGCTGGTGTTCTTCCAGCCGGTCCACATGCTGATCATCCTCGTCTTCGGCGTGCTGCTGGGCCTGCTCGGAAGTCTCATCAGCGTGGGACGCCACCTGCGCACGATCGGCGGGCGGACCGACCGCCGGGTGGTCTAGGGTGCGGTGGCTGCTGCTAGCGTTCGCGCTCTGCCTGGCCGCCGCCCCCGCGCCCGTGCTGGCCCAGAACACCTCGCGGGAGCTGCAGGAGAGCCGGCGGCGCCTGGAGGAGATCAAGGCCGAGCGCGAGCGGCTGGCCCGGCAGCAGGAGCGGCTGCAGGGCCAGGTGCACGACGTGGCCGACGAGCTCGACAACCTCGAGCGCCAGCGCGCCTCCACCAACCGGATCGTGGACGAGATCGAGCGGCAGATCGGCGGGCTCACCGACCAGCTGAGCCGCTCCAGCGCCGAGCTGGTGCTCGCCCAGGACAACCTCGCCGAACGGCGCGCGGTGCTCGAGCGCCGCCTGGTGGACATCTACAAGCGGGGGACGCTCTATACCTTCCAGGTGCTGCTCGCCGCGGAGTCCTTCGGCGACCTGCTCAGCCGCTACAAGTACCTGTACCTGACCAGCCGCCAGGACCGGGCCCTGGTGGGCGACGTCGAGCGGCTTCGCAATCGCGTCGCCCAGCAGCGGACCGACATCGTGCGGGTGAAGGAGCAGCTCGACCTCTCGCGATCGGACCGCGAGCAGGAGCTGGCGCGCGTCAACCAGCTCAAGGACCAGCGCGCCCGGCGGCTCGCCTCGCTGCAGCGCTCCGCGCGGGGCAACGAGCGGCGGCTGGTGGAGCTGGAGCGCGACGCCGCCCGCCTGAACGATCTCCTCGCCACGCTCGAGCGGACCCGGCGCGAGGATGCGGCGCGCGCCGCCGCCCGCCGGGCGGACCCCGCGGCCGCGCCCGCCGCGCCCGAGCGGGCCACGATCACCACGGCCAGCCTCGGGCGGCTGGAATGGCCGGTGGACGGCCGCATCGTCTTCCAGTTCGGCCGCCAGACGCTGCCGAGCGGGAGCGTGATCCGGCACAACGGGATCGGGATCGCGGCGCCGGCCGGGACGCCGGTGCGCGCCGTCGAGGGGGGCAGCGTGGCGCTGGTCGAGCGGATCAGCACCTACGGACTTTCGGTGATCGTCGCCCATGGCGACGGCTACTACTCGCTGTACATGCAGCTCGCCGCCGCCTCGGTGCGGAAAGGCGACACGGTCGCGAAGTCTCAGGTGGTGGGGACGGTCGGCGGGCAGAACTCGGACTACGGGCCGCACCTGCAGTTCCAGATCCGGGGAGAGAACGAGGTGGCGCTGGACCCGGCGGAGTGGCTCAGGCGGCGCTGAGCGCGCCGGTCAGTTCCGCGACGCGCCGTTGCCGCCGGTGTACTCCGCGATGCCGATGCGCTCGCCGGTCTGGCCCTTGGCGCGGAGCAGCGCCGCTTCGGCGAGCGCGAGCAGATCGCCGGCGCTCTCCGCCGAGGGGTGCGGGAAGCTCACGATGCCGACCGAGATGGTGGGGCGGTCCGGCGGCTCGAGGCCGCCGAAGTCGTGGCCCCGGAGCTGGCTCCGGATGCGCTGGACGCTGGTGCGGGCGCCGTCGATCCCGGTTTCCGGCAGCACCATCGCGAACTCGTCGCCACCGTAGCGGCAGACCAGGTCGGGGACCCGCAGCGTATGGCGGAACAGCCCACCCAGGTCGGCGAGCACCCGGTCCCCGCCCTGCTCGCCGAGGCGCTCGTTGAACTGCCGCAGCGCATCCACATCGACGAGCAGGACGCTGAACCCCAGCGAGTAGCGGCGCGCGCGCTCGAACTCCGCCGCCATCCGCTCCTCCAGCACTTCGGGCGTGCAGCAGCCCGTGAGCGCGTCCATGGCGGGCGGCACCTCGAGGCCCCGCTCCGCGATCGCCAGCGCGCGGGCCGCCGCCTTGGCCAGGCTGCCCGCGAACGCGACCTGCGCGGGCGCCAGGCGGACCCGCGCATCGCGCGGGCGGAGCAGGAAGACGCCGCGCACCGTGGTACCGACCGACACCGGCAGGGCGACGACGCTCCGGAGCTCGGCCTGCGGCGGCTGGGCGGTCCAGCGGCGCCGCGTCTCGTCGAAGAGCGGGTCCGACCGGACGTCGGCCACGACGACCGGCTCGCCGGTGCGGCGCGCTTCGGCGATCTCGGGGTAGCGCGACAGGTCGAGCGCGACGTCGCCCGCGCCGGGATGCTCGAAGTCGGCCACCACGCGCCCTTCGACCGAATCCGGCGGCGTGAGCACGAAGGAGCAGCGCGCGAGGTCGAGCGCGCGGGCCACACGGCGGCAGAGCTGGTGCAGGATCTCCTCGGCCCGGATCGAGCCGGCGATGTCGTACGCGAGGTCGAAGCTCGCGTCGAGCGTGGAGACGGGGCCGCCGCGGGCGCCCGGCGCCGCCGCCGGACGCCGGCGCAGCTCGAGCCGCGCACAGAGCTCCGGGAGGTGCACCGGCGCGAGGAGCGCGTCGGCGGCGCCAAGGGCGAGCGCCCGCGCCGGGCCCTCGCGATCGGACCCGGTGAGCGTCACCACCCGCGGCATCGCCGGCCCGAAGGCGTACGCCACCGCCTCCAGCATGTCGGCCAGCGCCGCATCGGCCTCGGCGGCGGTGACGAGCACCACGTCCGGCGCCGCCTCCGCCTCCGGCTCCGCGCGTGGATCGTCCGACTCGGTGACCCGGAACCCGGCGCGCGCCAGCTCGCGCTCGAGCCCGTCCGGGCGCGCGGACGCCTCGCCGAGCAGGAGGACGCGAAGGGGCACCGGCAGGGTCATCGGCAGCGCGGCACCAGGGCCAGCAAGGTCATCCGGCAAGATCTCCGAGGGAGTGAGGCGTGCCCAGGCAGAAGACCAGATCCGCAGGGCCGGGCCTCGATGTGCCCGAGGTACTGGGGGCGCACGTCTCCACGCAGGGCGGCGTGCAGACTGCCCCCGGGCGGGGCCGCGACATCGGCGCCTCGGCCATCCAGCTGTTCACCAAGACGCCGAACCAGTGGCGCGACCCGGTCATCACCGAGGAGGCCCGCGACGCCTTCCGCGACGCATGGGCCTCGAGCGGGATCCGCAATATAGTCGCGCACGATTCGTATCTGATCAACCTCGCGACGCCCGACGAGGCGCTGCGGGAGCGGTCGATCGCCTCGTTCATTGCCGAGCTCACGCGCTGCCGGTTCCTCGGCGTGCCCGCGGTGGTCTCGCACCCGGGCAACTACATGGATGACCGCGAGGCGGGGCTCACCCGGAACGCCGTGGCCTACACCCACTGCCTCGATGCCGTGCCGGAGGTGACGATCCTGGTGGAGACCACCGCGGGCACCGGCACCGCGCTGGGCAGCACCTTCGAGGAGCTGGCCGGCCTGCGGGACCGGATGCCCGCGCGCCACGCCGACCGCGTCCGCTTCTGCGCCGACACCTGCCACCTGCATTCGGCGGGCTACGACCTGGCCGGGAACTTCGACGGCGTGTGGGCCGACTGGGACCGCATCATCGGGCTCGATCTCCTCGGGTGCCTGCACCTCAACGACTCGAAGACGCCCTTCGCGTCGCGGCGGGACCGGCACGAGCTGATCGGCGAAGGATCGCTCGGGCCGGAGCCGTTCCGGCGGATCATGACCGATCCCCGCTTCGCCGCCGTGCCCAAGATCCTCGAGACGCCGAAGGGCGATGACCTGGTGACCAACGACCGACGCATGCTCTCACGGCTCCGCCGCTACGCCCGCCCGCGGGCGCCGCGGGCGCGTTGACCGCCTCCCTCCCGCCACCCATCTTATGCCGATGCCCAGACGCCGCGCCGCGCTCCTGCTCCCCCTCCTCCTGCTCGCGGCCCTGGCGCCGCGCGCCCACGCCCAGATCGACTACTTCGCCCGGCTCGGGATCACCGGGTCGACGCGGCTGGTGCGCGACGTGCTGTTCCAGGAGATCTCCACCGAAGTCGGCCTCGCGCCGACGCTGTTCGCGGGGCTGAGCCTCCCGCTCGCGGACCGCTATCGCGCCGGGCTCGAGGCCTCGGCGGCGCGCGGCTCGCTCACGGGCGCGCCTGCCACGGGCGAGGACAGCGACCTCGGCGGGCTCACGACCCTGGGGCTGATGGCCAACCTCGAAGGGCCGCTCGCCCTCGCTCCGCTCCGGTGGCGCATCGGGGTCGGGCTGGTGCACTACCTCCCGGGCGAGGAGCTGGGCGCGTTCGCCCAGGGCGGCACCACCCGCTACCTGGTCGGCGCAGGGGCGGACTTCCGCCGCCGCTCCTTCGGCGCGTGGGACCTGATGATCTCGGCCCGGTACGACCTGCACCGGTTCACCACCGAGGAGCTGCGCGACCGCGGCTTCACCCAGTCGCAGAGCGTGCAGCGGGCCTCGCTGTCGCTCGGGCTTGCCAGGAGCATGCCATGATCCGCCACCTTCGCGCCGCCGCCGCGCCCGCCGCGGCCGCGGCACTCCTCGCCTGCGGCGACATCGGCGCGCCGCTCCGCACCGAGACCTACGAGTGGCGCCTGATGGACGCCGGCAATTCCGCGAGCTTCCACTGGGCGCGCGGCGAGCTGCCGGTGCGCTTCTGGGCGCAGGACATCTACGACCTCGAGACGCACACCCGGGCGGCGATCGAGACCTGGAAGGCCGCCTTCCTCTACCGCGAGTTCGACGGCATCATGGTCGAGGACTCGGCGGACGCCGACGTCATCGTGCGCGCGGGCTTCCCCGACGGCGGCGGCATCCTCCAGGCGCGGATCACCGAGTGCGAGGCGCTGACCGAGCTCGACCTCGACATGGAAGCGCACACGCTCACCCTGCCGATCCACGTCTTCGTCTCGCCGCGCTTCGATCCCGACCTGCCGGAGACGAAGGCCTGCTTCGGAGTCGCGATGATCCACGAGGTGGGACATTCGATCGGGATCTTCCGGCACTCCCCCGATCCGGGCGACATCATGTACTTCAGCCCGGAGGTGACCGGCACCAGCGAGCGCGACCGCCAGACCGCCGAGGTGCTGTACCACTCCGAGGTGAACGTGACGACCGACCGGGGAGGCACGCCCTGACCTCCCCCAAGGCCGACCGCCGGGAGCAGGCCCTCAGGTATCACGAGGAGGGCCGGCCCGGCAAGATCCAGGTCATCGCGACCAAGCCCACACAGAACCAGCGGGACCTCTCCCTCGCCTACACCCCCGGGGTGGCGGAACCCTGCCTCGCCATCCAGGCGCGGCCGGAGGACGCCTATCGCTACACCGCCAAGGGAAACCTGGTCGCCGTCGTCTCCAACGGCACCGCCGTGCTCGGGCTCGGCGACATCGGGCCGCTCGCGGGCAAGCCGGTCATGGAGGGGAAGGCCGTCCTCTTCAAGACCTTCGCCGACATCGACGTCTTCGACCTGGAGATCGATGCCCCGTCGGTGGACGACATCGTGCGCTTCTGCCAGATGCTCGAACCGACGGTGGGCGGAATCAACCTCGAGGACATCCGCTCGCCCGACTGCTTCTACGTCGAGGAGCGGCTGCGCGAGACGCTCTCGGTGCCGGTCTTCCACGACGACCAGCACGGCACCGCGATCATCTCCGGGGCGGCGCTGCTCAACGCGCTGGAGGTGACCGGGCGGGACATCGCCGCCGTCAAGGTCGTCTTCGTCGGGGCCGGCGCCGCCGCGATCGCCACGGCGGAGCACTACGTCCGTCTCGGCGTCGCGCGGGAGCACGTGACGATGTGCGACCACAAGGGCGTGATCACCTCGCGGCGGACCGGGCTGGATCCCTTCAAGGCGCGCTTTGCCCGCGAGGACGCGCCGGACTCGGTGCTCGACGCGTTCCGCGGCGCCGACGTCTTCGTGGGGCTCTCCGCCGCCGGCGCGGTGACCGCGGAGATGATCGGGCTCATGGCGCCCGAGCCGATCGTCTTCGCGCTGGCCAACCCGACGCCCGAGATCATGCCGGACGAGGTGCGCGCGGAGCGGCCCGACGCGCTGATCGCCACGGGCCGCACCGACTACCCCAACCAGGTCAACAACGTCCTCGGCTTCCCGTTCATCTTCCGCGGCGCGCTCGACGTCCGGGCCCGCGCCATCAACGAGGAAATGAAGATGGCCGCGACGCGCGCGCTCGCGGCGCTCGCGCGCGAGGACGTGCCCGAGGTGGTGCTCCGCGCCTACGGCATCGGCGGCCTTCGCTTCGGCCGGGACTACCTGATTCCCAAGCCGTTCGATTCCCGGGTGCTGCTCTGGGTGGCACCGGCCGTGGCGTGGGCGGCGATCCACAGCGGCGTCGCCACCGAGCTGCTGGACATGGACGAGTACCGCACCCGCCTCGACTCGCGCCTGGGCCGGGGCCGCGCCATCATGCGGAGCCTCATGAACCGCGCCGCCGGCGACGTGCAGCGCATCGCGCTCACCGACGCCGAGGACCCCCGCGTGCTCCGCGCCTCGCGCATCCTCGCCGACGAGGGGATCGCCGACCCCGTCCTCATCGGCGACGTCGAGCTGATCCGGCGCTCGGCCGCCGAGGCGCAGGTCTCGCTCGAGGGCATCCGCCTCGTGAACCCGCGCGACGACGAGGCCCGCGACCGCTACGCCGACCTCTTCTGGGAGCGGCGCCAGCGGCGCGGCGTGACCCGCGCCGAGGCCCGGCGGCGGATGCTGCAGCCGGAGTACTTCGGCGCCATGATGGTGTCGCGGGGCGATGCGGGGGCGGTCGTGGTGGGCGAGAACCAGCACTACCCGCGCGCCATCCGGCCGGCCATCGAGGCGGTGGGCAGCGGGCACCAGACTGCGCTCGCGGGCATCTACATGATGGTGACGCAGACGGACACGCTGTTCTTCGCCGACTGCACGGTCAACATCGACCCGGATGCCGCCCGGCTCACGGCCATCGCCATCGCGGCGGCGGCCTTCGTCGAGGGGCTCGGCGTCGAGCCCCGGCTGGCGATGCTCTCCTTCAGCAACTTCGGCTCGGTCCGGCACCCGGCCCAGCAGAAGGTCGCGGACGCGGTCCGCCTGCTCCACGAGCTGCGGCCTAACCTCAAGGTGGACGGCGAGATGCAGGCCGATACGGCGGTCCTCGAGGGGCTGCTGCAGCGGCAGTACCCGTTCAACCGGTTGCACGGCCCCGCCAACGTGCTGATCTTTCCCGACCTGAACGCGGCCAACATCTGCTACAAGCTGCTCGGCCGGCTCGG
>CAMLLJ010000139.1 GCA_946480845.1 uncultured Gemmatimonadota bacterium | reverse complement strand
ACGACCTGGGCCGGGCCAAGCGGATCGTGATCGACAAGGACAACACCACGGTCGTTGACGGCAAGGGCAAGGAGAACGACATCCAGGGCCGGATCGGCGAGATCCGCGGCGCCATCGAGAAGAGCACCAGCGACTACGACCGCGAGAAGCTGCAGGAGCGGCTGGCCAAGCTGAGCGGCGGCGTGGCGGTGATCAACGTCGGCGCGGCCACCGAGACCGAGATGAAGGAGAAGAAGGCCCGGGTCGAGGACGCGCTGCACGCGACCCGCGCGGCGGTGGAAGAGGGCATCGTCGCCGGCGGCGGCGTGGCGCTCATCCGCGCCCAGTCGGTGCTGGCCAAGATCCGCGGCACCGAGGACGAGAAGATCGGCGTGGACATCGTCCGCCGCGCCATCGAGGAGCCGATCCGCGCCATCGCGATCAACGCGGGCGTCGAGGGCTCCATCGTGCTCGCCCGGGTGAAGGAGTCGAAGGAGAAGAACTTCGGCTACAACGCCGGCACCGACACCTACGAGGACCTGGTCAAGGCCGGCGTCATCGACCCGACCAAGGTCACCCGCACGGCGCTGCAGAACGCCGCGTCCATCGCGGGCCTCCTGCTCACGACCGAGTGCGTGGTCGTCGAGAAGAAGGAAGACAAGCCGGCCCCGGCCATGCCGGGCGGCGGCGGCGGCATGGGCGGGATGTACTAGCCCGCAGGCGTACCATGCAGGCGGCGGCCCGGGCATAGCCCGGGCCGCCGTGTTTTCGGGCGGGGCCGGCCAACCCGTCTTGGCGGCAGCCGGTCCCGCGCCGTATGTTGGCAGGATCGTACGCGACCCGATCCCCGAGGGACATGGCGAACGCTCCTATCGGGGAGCTCATCCGCTCCGCCGACGCCGGCACCCGGGCGGCGGCGGACGAGCTCTTCGCCCGGCTGTACCGGGAACTGCACGCCCTGGCCGAGTCCCATGTCCGCCGGGGCGGGGCGGACCTCACGCTTGGCGCCACCACGCTGCTCCACGAAGCCTACCTCGACATGGCCGGCCGCGAGTCCGTGGCCTTTCCGGACCATGCCCGTTTCCTCGCCTACGCCTCCAGGGCGATGCGCGGGCTGTTGGTCGACTACAGCCGCCGCCGGCAGGCGATCAAGCGCGGCGGGCAGTTCGAAATCACCTCGTCCGGCGCCGACGCGGCGGCCGCAGGGCTCCAGCCACCGGCCGAGTCGCTCGAAGAGCTGGCCGCCGCACTCGACACCCTCGCCCTCACGGCCCCCCAGCTGGCTCAATTGGTGGACCTCCATTTCTTCTGCGGATTCTCCTTCGTCGAACTGGCCCGCCTGCGCGGCGTCTCGGAGCGCACGGTGCAGCGGGAATGGAGAAAGGCCCGGCTGCTCCTGCACCGGGCTCTCGTGGCGTGCGACGCCACGCCTCCCCCGCCCGTGGAGCATTGAGTGGCACGCGATCGCGCCTGGACCGACCTCCTGCATCGGCTCCTCGATGAAGCGCTGGAGCTCGCTCCGGAGCAGCGCGCGGCCTGGCTCGCGCGCGTGGGCACGCGTCACCCGGAGCAGGCGGAGGAGCTGGCGGCGATGCTCGCGGCCGAGCCGGAGCTCGATGCGCGCGGCTTCCTGGCTGGCGGCGCATGGGACGCCGGGCCGCCCCGACCCGGCGCCGAGCCGGGCGCGAGCGCGCTCAGCGGCCGGCGGATCGGTGCCTACACGCTCGTGGCACCGCTCGGACGCGGCGGCATGGGGAGCGTCTGGCTGGCGGAGCGGAGCGACGGGCGCTTCGAGGGCCAGGTCGCCATCAAGCTCCTCAATCTCGCGCTGCTCGATCCCGTGGGCAGCGAGCGGTTTCGCCGCGAGGGCAGCGCGCTCGCGCGGCTGACCCACCCCAACATCGCCCGGCTGGTGGACGCCGGCATCACCGACGACGGCCAGCCCTACCTGGTCCTCGAGCATGTCGCCGGGATCCGGATCGACCGCTACTGCGATGAGCGACGGCTGGGGCCCGCCGACCGGATCCGGTTGTTCCGCCAGGTGCTGGCGGCGGTGGAGCATGCCCACGCCAACCTCATCGTGCATCGCGATCTCAAGGCATCGAACATCCTGGTGACGCCCGAGGGTGTGGCCAAGCTGCTCGATTTCGGCATCGCCAAGCTGCTCGAGGGTGAGGCCGATGCCGGCGAGCGCACCGAACTCACCGAGCGGGGCGGCCTCCCCTTCACGCCGGAGTACGCCGCGCCCGAGCAGGTCACCGGCGGCGCGATCACCACCGCGACCGATGTCTACTCACTTGGCGTGCTCCTGTACCTCCTGCTGGCCGGACGCCATCCGACCGCGCCGGGGCGGAACGCGACGGCCCAGTACCTGAGCGCCGTCGTGGCCACCGAGCCGCCCCGGCTGAGCGCCGCCGTGACCACTGCCGCGGCCGCCGCGCCGGAGGTCGCCGGCGACCGGGGAAGTACCGTCGCCCAGCTGCGGCGATCCTACGCCGGCGACCTCGACAACATCCTCGCCAAGGCGCTCAGGAAGGCTCCGGAGGAGCGCTACCGCACGGCGGCCGCCTTCGATGACGACCTCCGCCGATTCCTCCGCACCGAGCCCGTGAGCGCGCGGGCCGACTCGATGGCCTATCGCGCCGGCAGGTTCCTGCGCCGGAATCGCGCGCTGGTCGCGGCCGGGGGGCTGGTGGCCGCCGCGCTCCTGGCGACCACGGCGTTCTCGGTCGACCGCATGCGCGAGGCGCGGGTACAGCGCGACGCGGCGCTCTCCGCCGGACGGCGCGCGCGGGCGCAGAGCGAGCTCCAGAGCCTGCTCATGTCACAGCTCGGCGACAAGCCGATGACCATGCGCGACATCGTCGACCGCGGAGTGTCCGTCGTCGAGCACGAATACGAGGGCGACCCGCGGCTGCTCGCGACGACGCTGCTCGAGCTCTCACGGCGCTACTCGGAGCTGGGCGACTCGAAGGAGCGCGAGCGGCTGCTGCGCAAGGCGGAATCGCTCGCGGTCCTGAGCGGCAGCGAGCGCGAGCAGGCGGAGCTCAGCTGCGAGATGGGGGACCACCGGCGCACCCGGGCCGAATACGATTCCGCCCGGGCCGCCTTCCGGCGCGCCGATTCGCTCCGGCGCCTGTTCGCGGATCCGGTGGTGGACGAGACCTGCCTGTTGCGGGAGGCCGACCTGGCGCTGGAAATCGGGGACACCACCGCGACGTTCGCCGCTATCCGCGAGAACCTGGCGAACATGGAGGCCCGGGGGCGCACCGGCGAGCCGACCTATCTCGAGCTGCGGTCGATGCTCGCCGCGGCGCTGGCCCAGGGCGGACGGGATCGCGAGGCGGTCGAAGTCTTCCGGCAGACGCTGGCGCGGCTGGACAGTGGCGGGCGCGGTGGCACGATGATGCGCAGCATGCTCGACCACAACTTCGCGATCATCCTCGGCGACCTCGGGGAGACGGCGGAGGCGGAGCAGCGGTTCCACCGCGCCCTCGTGAACGCGGCAGCCGCCGATCCCACGGGGTACGTGCATCCCCAGCCGCTGATCCACTATGCCGAGGCCGCGCTCACCAACGGCCGCCCCGACTCCGCGGCGAAGTACTTCGAGCAGCTGCTGGGGCAGGCGGTCCGGGATTCGAGCAGGTACTGGGAGGGACGCGGTGCCTTCGGCCTGGTGCGCGCCCAGGCCGCCCTGGGCAGGATCGCCGATGCGCGGGTCACCGCCGCACGCTTCCGCCGCCTGCGGGAGGGATTTCCCCGGCTGACCGCCACCGACGATCAGCTGCCGGATACGCTGGCGGTCGCCGGCTGGATCGCGCTGGCGGCGGGCGATTCCGCCGAGGCGCATACGCGCTTCATCGCGTCGCTGCGGGCGAACGGGTACTTCGCCGGGGAGAAGCAGGAGCAGCAGCGCGCCGTCGCGGTCCGGGCCGCGGAGACCGCCATCGCCCTGGGACGCCTCGCGCTGGCGGATTCCCTGGCCGCGCGTGCTCATGCGGTCGTCGCCCAGGATTCCGCGGCCGAGCGTCGCAGCGGACTGGTGGGCGAGGTGAGGCTGATCCAGGGCAGGGCGCTGCTGGCGCAGGGCGACACGGCCCGTGCCCTCGCGCGGCTGCGTCAGGCCTCCGCTGCGCTGCACACCGGGTCGGGCCCGGGCCATCCGCGCACCATGGAAGCGGACACCCTGCTGGCCCAGCTGGCGGGTCGGGTGGCTGCCAGGTAGGCCGGAGCTGTCGGGATCCGGTCCCCGAATCCGATCTATCCTGCAGGACAGCTCGCCCCCTCGAAACGCCCTCGCCCGCCCCGCAGCAGCTCAGGAGGTCGGTATGTGCAGCAGGATTGACTTCAGATCTGCGTCCGTCGCCGTCGCCCTGGCCGCCATGCTGGGCGCCTGCGCCGCCGATGATGTCACCACGCCGGGCTCGCCGCCGGCCCTCGCGCGCGGGGAGGCCAGCGCACTGGCGGCCGAGGTGCGCGTGCTCACGGCCGCGCGTGGCATCACGCCGCTCGCGGCGCCGCCGCGGGTCCGTGCCTCCCTGGTCCAGCTGGGCAAGCTGCTCGCCTTCGACAAGGAGCTGAGCGGCAATCGCGACATTTCCTGCATGACCTGCCACCTGCCCCGGCTGGGTACTGGCGACAGCCGGAGCCTTTCCATCGGCCAGGGCGCGACCGCACTTGGCCCCGATCGCTCGCATCCGCTCGGCGCCTTCATCCCCCGCAACGCGCCTTCGGCGTTCAACCTGCACGCCCTCGAGTCGTTCTTCTGGGACGGCAGGGTCTTCGCAGACGCGGTCGGGACGGTGCACACGCCCGCCGGCGCCAAGGTCACGCCCGCCATGGCGCGGACGTTCGAGTTCGGGGCGCTGTCGGCCTTGCCCCTCTTCCCGGTCCTCTCCCGCTCGGAAATGCGCGGCGACGCGGGGAACGAGCTCGCGGCAATCGCCGATGACCAGGAGCCCGCCGTCTGGGCGGCCCTGATGCAGCGCCTGGGCGCCATTCCCGAGTACCGCGCCCTGTTCCAGGCGGCCTATCCGGGGACACCGTTCTCCGAGATGACCTTCGCGCACGCCAGCAATGCGATCGCCGGATTCCTGATCAGCGACTTCGCCTCGAATCGCTCGCCGTGGGACAGCTTCCTCGCGGGCAACGACGGCGCGCTGAGCGCGGTCCAGCTCGCCGGCGCGAAGAACTTCATGGCGGCCCGCTGTTCCCTCTGCCACAACGGGCCGGCCTTCACCGACAACGAGTTCCATAACGTCGCGCTGGCGCAGCTCGGGCCCGGGCAGGGAGACGGACCGGCGGGGAACGACGATTTCGGGCGGATGCGCGTCACCGGGCTCGCCAGCGACCGGTACCGGTTCCGCACCACGCCGCTCCGCAACGTCGAGCTGACCGGTCCCTGGGGGCACGACGGCGCCTTCACCGACCTGCGCGCCTTCGTCGACCATTACAGCGAGTCGCACCTGAAGCTGCAGCAGTACGATGCCGGGCAGCTGGAGCCCATCCTGCGGGGTACGGTCCTCGCCAACTTCGACGCCATCCTGGCGACGCGCGACACGCTGCTCGACGGCGTGGTATTCACGCCGCAGCAGGTCGACGAGGTGACCGAGTTCATGAAGGCGCTCACCGATCCGGCGGCGCGCACGCTGCACCGTCTCACGCCGGAGCGCGTGCCCAGCGGGCTGCCGGTGGACGACAACCGGCGGAGCGGGGCCGGCCCGGCAGGCCGGCCGTAGCTTGGCGTTCGCGGCTCGCCGCCGCATATTCCGCCGTCCTCTTCCTGGAGCAGGCGTGCGTCAGGTCCGATTCCTGGTCGTCGCGTTGGCGGCCGGCCTCCTGCCGTCGGGCAGGCTTGCGGCGCAGCAGATCTCGATTTCGCCCAACATCGGCGTCTACATCCCGACGGCCGAGCTGGTGAAGGCCGCCGAGGGCGAGGAGTTCAAGCAGGAGATCAGCCTGCTCGTGGGCGGCCGGCTCGGTATCGGGTTCGGCCAGCGAGTCGGCCTGGCCTTCACGGCGGACTACTCGCCGAGCGAGCTCCGCTTCAACGCCGGCGGTCCGGAGGAGCGGACCCCGGGCAACGTGCTGAGCGGGAGCGGCCGCCTCACCCTGAGCGTCCTGCCGCTCGCCAGCCCGGTGGTCTTCATGCTGAGCGGCGGTGCGAGCATGGTGCGCCGGAGTGGCGAGGCATTCGAGGACCAGCTCGACCGGACCAGCATCGGCGGGGTGGCCGGCGCCACAGTGGGCCTCCGGCTGGGCAGCCTGCTCAGCTTCTACGTGCATGCCGACGACTACATCTACAATGCGGAATTCACCGGCCCGACCGTCACCGAGCAGGTGCTCCAGCACGATGTCCACCTGAGCTTCGGCCTGGGCGTCCCGATCGGGCCGGGGGGAAGCCGGTAATCGGCATTCGTCTTGCTTCCGGGTGCAGCGGACAATCTCGTGGGAGGTCTTGCGTGAGGCTGGCTGGGGTAGTGCTGATGGCGTCGGTGCTGGTGCCTGCCACCGTGCAGGGACAGGAGTCCCCGATCGTGGGCACCTGGCGGGTGGCCGCCAAGGTGGATACACGGGGTGGTCCGCGCGAAGTGATCATCCGTCCCGACTCGAGCGCGAGCTGGGGCCGGGAAACGTCGCGCTGGCGCCTCGCGGGCGACTCGATCGCCATCGCGATCGGCGGCGAGTGGGAAGTGTACCGGGTGAAGGTGGGGAAGAAGGCGCTGACGCTGTCCGGCGGTGACCTGCAGAAGCCCATCACGCTGACCCGGGTCGGCGCGGCCACGCCGCGTCCCGCCGGCGTCGCCGTGCCTCCCGATCCGGACACCGGCAGCTAGCCGCGGCCTTCGCCGCCCCGCTCACGCCAGCCGGAGTGCCAGCTGGGGGGCGGGGCTTCTCACGGGCAGTGCCGGGAGCGGGAGATGCTGCCCGGCCACATGCAGCGCCCCGCCGAAGCGCGCCCGTTCCAGCGCGGGCAGCACCGCCCGGAGGGCCTCGTCGGGGTCGTTCGACTTCTCGCTCAGGTGGGCCAGCACCACCAGGCCCAGCCCCTCGTGACAGATCTCACCCAGCAGCGCCGCGGCCGCCCGGTTCGAGAGGTGGCCAGTGGAGCTGGCGATCCGCTCCTGGACCGACGGCGGGTAGCCGCAGGTCCGCAGCCGCATCTCATCGTGGTTCGACTCCAGCACCAGGGCCGACAGGTCGCGGAGCAGGAACCTTATCCCCGTGGTCGAGCGGCCGAGATCGTAGGCCACGCCCACCCGCTCCCCGTCGGCGCAGTGGACGGCCAGCACCACCGGTTCCGCGGCGTCGTGCATGCTCGGCGTTGCATGCACCCGGAACGGCCCCAGCTCCACTGCGGTGGCAAGGTCGAGCCGCCGGTGCGCGGTGCGTTCGTGGCAGCCGGCCGCGATCGCCG
>CAMLLJ010000138.1 GCA_946480845.1 uncultured Gemmatimonadota bacterium | reverse complement strand
CTTTTCGCATGGCCAAGCGCGTCTACATCGAGACCTACGGCTGCCAGATGAACGTCGCGGACACCGAGCTCATGTTCGGTGTCCTGGCGCGGGACGGCTACGAGCGCGCCGACGACCCGGCCGACGCCGACGTCATGCTGGTGAACACCTGCGCCGTGCGCGACAACGCCGAGCAGCGGGTCATCGGCCGGGTGGGCGACCTGCTCCGCTTCAAGCGGCCGGGCGACGTCCTGGGCGTCGTCGGCTGCATGGCCCAGCGGCTCGGACCCGCGCTGCTCGAGCAGCTTCCCCGGGTGGACCTCGTGGTGGGCCCGGATGCCTACCGGTCGCTCCCCGACCTCGTGGGCGATGCCCGGGGGGGCCGGCGCGGCGCCGAGACCGGGTTCCGCTCCTGGGAGCACTACGAGGACGTTCCCGCCGTGCGCGTGCCCGGGGCCACCCAGTTCGTGACGGTCCAGCGCGGCTGCGATTATCGGTGCACCTTCTGCATCGTTCCGTATACCCGCGGACCCGAGCGGAGTCGTACCCTGCAGGATGTCGTCACCGAAGTCCGCCGTCTCGCCGAGACCGGCACCAGCGAAGTCACGCTGCTGGGTCAGACCGTCAACAGCTATCACGACGGCAGCCACGATTTCGCCGACCTGCTGCGGGCGGTGGGCGGCGTGGACGGCATCCGCCGCGTGCGGTTCACCAGTCCGTACCCCACCGAGTTCACCGACCGCGTCGTGGAGGCAATGGCCGGCACCGCGGCCGTGTGCGAGCACGTGCACCTGCCGGCGCAGAGCGGATCGAACGCCGTGCTGCGCCGCATGCTGCGGCGCTACTCCAGGGAGGAATACCTCGCGGTGGCGGCACGGCTCCGGGCGGCCATTCCGGGCATCACCTTCTCGACCGACCTCATCGTCGGTTTCCCGGGCGAAACCGAAACGCAGTTCGCCGAGACGCTCACGCTGGTCGAGGAAGCCGGGTTCGACGACGCGTACACCTTCAAGTACTCGCCCCGCGAGGGCACGCCGGCCACCCGGCTCCGCGACCACGTGGACGATGCCGTTGCGTCGGAGCGGCTCGCCCGGCTGGTCGGCGCGGTGCGCACCCAGGCGCGCCGGAAGAACGTCGCGCGCGTGGGCTCGGTGCACGAGGTCCTCGTCGAGCGCCCGGCCCGCCGCGGCGGCGCGATGCTCGCGCGCACGCGCACCAACCATCTCGTGCTCGTGGACGTGCCGGCGGAGGACGCCGGCCAGTACCGGACGGTCCGCCTCACCGGCACGACCGGCTCGACGTTCACCGGCAGCCTGGTATCCCCCGCGCTCCGGGAGCTCGCCATCGCATGATCAGGAATCTCGTCGAGGAGCACGTCTTCGCCGCCTACGAGCGGCTCCGCGTGCATTTCCCGCGGTTCTGCGGCTGCCCCATCTGCAAGGGGGACGTGCTGGTCTACACCCTGAACCGGGTGCCCGCGCGCTACGTGAACACGCTGGAAGGCTCGGTGGTCACCGAGTTCAACCTGGAGCGGGACCAGAGCCGCGCGGTGATCGACGTGATGCTCATGGAGGCGCTGCAGAAGGTATCGGTCGCGCCGCGCTGCGGGCGGAAGGCCGAGCGCGCCTGATCCGGCGCGGGCGGCGGTGACGCCGCCTGCCGCCCTGCTCGTTCCGATCTTCTATGGGGCCGGTCTTGTGACCGGCCTCCTGCATTTCGGCGCACCGGCCGGGGTGATCGCGGTGCTCGGCCTGGTGGCGGTGCGCCGGCGTTCTGCGCTGACGCTGGCCCTCGGCACGTTCATGCTCGGGCTCGCTGCGGCGGCGCTGGCACTCGCCGCCGACCGGGGCAGCTGCGCGGCACGCCTTCCGGAGCGGAGCGGCACGCTCGTGGTCCGCCTGCATGACCCGGCCTCGGGCCACGGGCTTGCGCGGGCGGCGCTGCCGGGGCAGCAGTGCCGCGGTACGATCGACCTGCGCTGGAACGCCGGCGAGGGTGCCGCCGCCGGAGCCGAGCTCCGGGTGCAGGGTCGCTGGATGCGGCGGGGAGGCGCCGGCGGACGGGCCGGCGGACTGCTGCTCGTTTCGTCGGCCGAGGCCATCCGCTCCGACCCCGGCGCCGCGGAACAGGCCCGCACTGCCGTGTCCAGCCGCGCGCGCGCACTGTACGGCGCCCGCGCGCCGCTCGTGGATGCGCTGGTGCTGGGAACCCGAGGCGGGCTCGACCCCGCGGTGCGGGATCGCTTCGCCTTTTCCGGCCTGGTCCACCTCCTCTCGATATCCGGTTTCCACGTCGGCCTCATTTCGGCCTGGGTGGTGCTCATCCTTCGGCTGGCCGGGGCCAGCCGAGGCCGCGCACTCGCGGTCGGCGCGCTGGTGGCGGTCGGCTATGTCGCCTTCCTCGGCTGGCCCGCGCCGGGCACGCGCGCCGCCGCGCTCACGGCGTTCCTGGCGTTGCTCTTTCACCGGCAGCGGCGCGCCGATCCCGACGCGCTGCTGGCCCAGACCTGCCTTGTCGTCGTGCTGATCGAGCCGTGGGCCGTTTTCGATCTCGGTGGCTGGCTCTCGGCGGCGGCACTCTGGGGCGCCACGACGGCCACCCGGTGGAGCGACGCGCGAATGGGCGAGGGGTTCTTCGCGCGGACGCTCGCCTCATCGGCGGGCGCCACGCTCGCGACGGCGCCGATCACCGCCGCCATGCTCGGCGCGGTCGCGGTCATCGGGATCGTCCTCAATTTCGCCGCGATCCCCATCGCCGCGCTCGCGGTGCCGGGCGTGGTGGCGAGCCTGCTGGTCGAGCCGCTCTGGCACGGCCTCGCGGCGGCGCTCGCGGCAGGAGCGGGGCTGCTGCTGCACCTGCTCGAGCTGCTGGCGGATGCGGGCGCCCGGGTGCCGGGCGGGCACCTGGTCGTCGAGGAAGGAGTGCGCTCGGCCCTGCCATGGGCGGCGGCGCTCGCTGCCGCGATGTGGACCGTGGGGCGCCGCAATACGGCGCGCGAGGCGGCCCGTCGCGCACTGCTGCTGGTGGCGGTCTGGGCCTGGCTTTCGCTGGCGAGCGGGCTCCGGCCCGCCGCGGGTAACGCCGGGCGGGGGCTCACGTTACATTTTCTCGACGTGGGCCAGGGCGACGGGGCGGCGATCCGGACGCCCGCCGGCAGGTGGCTGCTCGTCGATCTCGGTCCGCGCAGCGCCGGGTCCGACGCGGGCCGCCGCGTGATCGCGCCGTTCCTCGCGCGGCACGGAGTTCGCACGCTCGAAATGATCGTCCTTTCCCACGGTCACCTCGATCACCTGGGCGGTGCATCCGCGATCCTCGACCGCTTCCGGACGAGGATGGTGCTCGACCCCGCGGCGCAGGTGCCCGACCCGGCCTATACGGGCTTCCTGGATGATGTCGAGGCCGCGGGCGTCGCCTGGCGGGCCGCGCGGAGCGGTACCGCGTTCGAGCTGGACGGCGTCGGCTTCACGGTGCTGCACCCCGATACGACGTGGGCCGAGTGGGGCACCGACGTCAACGAGGACTCCATCGTGCTGCGCGTCGAGTTCGGCGGCTTCAGCGCGATCTTCGCCGGCGACGCCGGCCTGCCGGCCGAAGCGCGGCTCCGGGGCCGCGTGGGGCGCGCCGATCTGCTCAAGGTGGGGCATCACGGGAGCCGCGGCGCCTCGGGCGATGCCTGGCTCGACGAGCTGGACCCTGCCGCCGCGGTGGTGAGCGTCGGCCGGAACCGGTACGGCCATCCCGCGCCTGAGGCGCTCGAGCGGCTGCGGCGCCATGGCGCCGACATCTGGCGCACCGACCGCGAAGGATCGGTGCGCGTCACCACCGATGGCAGGACGATGACCATCCGCGGCCGTCGCGGCTCGGTCACCTATCCCGTGCAGTAGAGGAGCGTGCCGTGCAGACCAATGTCACGACCATCGAGCGCTTCATCCTGGACCAGGAAGACCGCTATCCCGAGGCCACGGGCGAGCTCTCCAATCTCCTGTACGACATCGCCCTCGGCTGCAAGATCGTGGCCGCCACCATCCGGCGTGCCGGGCTCGGGAACGTGCTCGGCAGTGCCGGCTCCGGCAACGTCCAGGGGGAGGAACAGCAGAAGCTCGACGTCCTCGCCAACGAGGTCATCAAGAACTGCCTCAGCCACACCGGCCGCGTCTGCGTCATGTGCTCGGAGGAGGAGGCGGAGATCATCCCGGTGCCGCCCGAATTCGAGGCGGGGAAGTACGCGGTGCTGTTCGACCCGCTCGACGGCTCGTCGAACATCGACGTGAACTCCGCCGTCGGCACGATCTTCAGCATCTACCGCCGCGTGTCGCTGGAGGGCCGGGGCACCGTGGCCGACGTGCTCCAGCCGGGCGTCAAGCAGGTCGCCGCCGGGTACGTGATGTACGGCTCCAGCACCATGATGGTCTACACCACGGGCCAGGGCGTCCATGGCTTCACGCTCGACCCCACCATCGGGGAGTTCCTGCTCTCGCACCCGCGCATCGTGACGCCGCGCGTCGGCCGCTACTACAGCGTGAACGAGAGCAACTTCGCGCGCTGGGAGCGGCCCATCCAGCAGGCCGTGCGCGGCTTCCACGGCGACCGGCCCGATGAGATCGCGGGCAAGAACAGCCGCTACATCGGCTCGCTGGTGGCCGACTTCCACCGGAACCTGATTTCCGGCGGCGTGTTCATGTACCCCGCCGACACCAAGAACCCGCGCGGCAAGCTCCGACTGCTCTACGAGGCGGCCCCGATGGCGTTCATCGCCGAGCAGGCGCAGGGCTCCGCCACCGACGGGCTCAACCGCATCCTCGACATCGTCCCCGAGGGCCTGCACCAGCGCACGCCGCTGGTCATCGGCTCCCGCGAGGACGTGGGCTACGTCGCGGACACCCTGCGCCGGATGCAGGTGCCGCCGCGCCCCGCGGTGGCGCTCAACACCTCCGTGCTGTGAAGACCGTCTACGGTCCGGGCGACTGGACCGGAGACCCCGCGCGCGACCTCGGTGCGCCGGGGGCGTACCCCTTCACCCGCGGCGTCTACCCCGCGATGTACACCAGCCGCCTCTGGACGATGCGGCAGTATGCGGGATTCGGCACCGCCGAGGAGACCAACGAGCGCTTCCGCCGGCTCCTCGCCGGCGGGCAGACCGGCCTCTCCACCGCGTTCGACCTCCCCACCCAGATGGGCTACGACTCCGACCACCCGATGGCCCAGGGCGAGGTCGGGCGCGTCGGCGTGGCGATCGACACGGTGGACGACCTCGCCGACCTCTTCCGCGGGATCCCGCTCGGCGAGGTGTCCACGTCGATGACCATCAATGCGACGGCGGCAACGCTGCTCGCGATGTACGTGGTGGCCGGGGAGGAGCAGGGCGTGGCGCGCCGCGCCCTCGCGGGCACCATCCAGAATGACATCCTCAAGGAGTACATCGCGCGCGGGACCTACATCTATCCCGCGCGTCCGTCGCTCCGCCTGGTGGCCGACATCTTCCGGTTCGTGTCGGACGAGGAGATGAGCTTCAACCCGATCTCCATCAGCGGCTATCACATGCGCGAGGCAGGGGCGACCGCGGTGCAGGAAGTGGGGTTCACGCTGGCCAACGCGCTCGAGTACGTCCGGGTCGCGGTCGAGGCGGGGATCCCGGTGAACACCTTCGGGCCGCGGCTCTCGTTCTTCTTTGCCAGCCACAACGATCTCTTCGAGGAAACGGCGAAGTTCCGCGCCGCGCGCCGCCTCTGGGCGCGGCTCGCCCGCGAGCGCCTGGGCGCCGACGACGCGACCGCCCGGCTTCGCTTCCACACCCAGACCGGCGGCGTCACGCTGCAGGCCCAGCAGCCGCTCAACAATGTCGTCCGGGTGGCGGTGCAGGGACTGGCCGCGGTCCTGGGCGGCACCCAGTCGCTGCACACCAACGGCTACGACGAAGCGCTGTCGCTGCCCACCGCCGAGTCGGCGACGCTGGCCCTGCGAACGCAGCAGGTCCTCGGCTACGAGAGCGGCGTCGCCCGCGTGGTCGATCCGCTCGCCGGCAGCTATTACGTCGAGGCGCTGACCGACGCCATCGAGGCCGGCGCGCGCGAGCTGATCGCGCAGGTGGACGCCATGGGCGGTGCCACGGCCGCGATCGAGCGCGGGTACTTCCAGGAGAGCATTGCGAGGAGTGCGTGGGAGCTGCAGCAGGCGCAGGAAAGCGGGCAGCAGGTCGTCGTGGGCGTCAACCGTTTCACCGACGAGGCGCCGCCGCCGGTCCTGCCCGCTCCCGACTACTCCGCCCTGGCGGCGCGCCAGCGAGCCCGGCTCGATGCGGTGCGTTCCAGGCGTGATGCCGGCGCCGTCGCGTCGGCGCTCGCCGCGCTGGAGGCCGCGGCCGCAGGGTCCGGGCCGCTGATGCCGCTGATCATCGAGTGCGTCAGGGTGCGGGCGTCGATCGGGGAGATTGCCGATGCCCTCCGGCGAACGTGGGGGTTGTACCGGCCGGTGGCGTAGCGCCGCGCGCCTCGGCGATCGCCCCGGCGGCGCGCCAGGTCTGCAGCTTGTGAAA
The DNA here is from genome assembly GCA_946480845.1 of uncultured Gemmatimonadota bacterium. Next base: position 894 of record CAMLLJ010000138.1, on the reverse strand, counting down.
GAAGCGCCGGGCGCTGCCCACGGAGAAGATCCAGTGGACCAGCGAGGTCACGAAGGTGCGGAGCAGGTGGCGCGGCACCCCGGCCACGCTTGCCGCGCTCCCGTCCGGAGCCTCCTCCCGCGCTGCCGCCCGCCCCCGCGCCTTGTACCAGTCCAGGAAGTATCGCCGGGTGAGCCGCGCGGGTTCGACGTCGTGGTACACGACCGCGCCGGGGGCGTAGCGCAGCTCGCCGCCGCCGCGCAGCACCCGCCGCGCGAGCTCAGTGTCCTCGCAGGGGAGCGGAGTCCGGCCCACATGGCCGAGATCCGCGCGGAAGCGCCCGTACCGCTCGAACACCTCGCGGCGGTAGGCGCTGTTGGCGCCGAGCGGCGCCGCGTCCAGCGCGATGGGCTCATCACCGTGCTGGAAGCTCACGACGGCGGCGTGCATCCGGTACGGACCGTCATCGGCCAGCCAGGGCGGCGGCGGACCGGTCCACACCGGCACGACCGGCCCGCCGACGCCGTCGCAGCCGAAGCGCTCCATCACCTCGGCGAGCCCCGCGAGCCCGCCGGGGGTCAGCGCGACGTCGTCGTCCGTGAATGCCAGTACCTTGCCCCCGGCCGCATCGATCCCGGCATTGAGCGCGTTCGACTTGCCCGGCTCGCTCTCGTACCGGTAGCGGAGCGGCACCGGGCAGTTCGCGGCCGCGGCACGAACTACCGCCGCCGTGTCGTCAGTGGACTGATTGTCCACCACGACGACCTCCCAGGTCCGGTCCTCGAGGCCGGCCTGGGCGGCGAGCCCCGCCAGCACGCGCTCGAGCGAGGCTGACCGGTCGTGGGTGCAGACGATGACCGAAATATCCATCAGGGACTGCGAATCCTCCGGCGAAGCGGGTCTTTCCAAGCGTAG
>CAMLLJ010000137.1 GCA_946480845.1 uncultured Gemmatimonadota bacterium | reverse complement strand
TCCCTGATCCCTGACCCCGCTCCCAGCGGCAACTCCCCCAGCACCCGCATCCTCACCCTCGCCACCCGGAGATCTCTCGCGCTCTGCGCCCGGTTGGCCCGCGCCTGCTCGAGCTGGATCCGCGAGTCGCCCAGCTCGGTCTGGGTGGAGATCCCTTCCTGCTGGCGGATCTCCGCGATGGCGTAGGCGCGCTCCGCCTGTTCGACGGTGCCCGCGCTCGCCTCATAGGCCGCCTCGGCCGCCTCGAGTGTGGCCTGGGCGGTGCGGGTGTCGAGCGCCGCCAGCTCGCGCGTCTGCGCCAGGCGGAGCCGCGCCTCGTCGGCGTCGGCGCGCGCTGCCATCCGCTCGCCCGAAAGCCGCCCGCCCGTGAACAGCGGCAGGGAGACGCTCAGGCTCACGTTCCAGTCGCTCACGAAATCGCTCCACGCGGGGAGCACATCGTCGGGATAGCCGAGCCGCGCGAACTGCGACTGGACCCGCACCGTGGGAAGGGCCGCCGCGCGCGCGACCGCGGCGCGGCCTTCCTGGATGTCCACGTTCGCCTCGGCCTGGCGCACGGCGGCGCGCTCGGTGCCCGCACCGGCGGCCGGCAGCGAGTCCGCCGCGGGCGCCGGCTCGTCGAGCGAGGTGGTGAGCGCGAGCGAGTCCTCGAGCGGCAGCTCCAGGAGCTGCTTGAGCCGGAGGTAGGCGATGTCGCGCTGGGCCCGGCGCTGGATCACCGGCGGCCGGGCGTTGTCGCGCGTCACCTGCGCGCGCAGCAGCTCGAACTCGGCGACGTTGCCCACCTGCCGCGCGAGGCGCGTGTTCTCCAGCGTGCGCTCCGTCTGCACCAGCGAGGACTCGGCGATGGCGAGCAGCCGGTCGCTCAGCACCGCGTCGAAGTAGGCGGACGCGACGTCGAGCTGGAGCTGCGCCTCCTGGGCGTCGAGCTCGATCTCGGCAGCGCGGCGTGCCGCATCGGCGATCCTCCCCTGCGCCCGCACCCGCCCGCCGGCGAAGAGGAGCTGCGACGCCTGGATGCCCAGGTTGTACTGGTTGACCTGGCCGAACGGCAGGTCGGCAAACGCGGCGAACGGGTTTGCATTGGCGCTGCACTCGAGCGCGCTCTCCAGTGAGTCGATCCGCTCCGCGAGCGGCAGCGTCGGGTCGGCCGTGAAGGTCCGGCACTCGGCCGGTGGCGGGCCGCCGGCCGAGTCGTCCGCAAACGCCGAGAACTGGGAGCGGAGCGTCCGGGTGTAGGATGCGACTCCGTTGAGCTGGGGGAAGAACTCGCTCCTCGCCTGCCGCTGCTGTCCGCGCGCGCGCTCGATCCCCGCGCGGGCGATGCCGACCGACTCGCTGGTGCGCGCCCCGACCTGCAGCGCCTCGTCGAGCGAAAGGGAGCGGGTGGTGCCCTGCGCCGCGGCGGCGCGGCCACCAGCGGCGAGGAGCAGCAGGGCGAGAGCCATCGGCGCAGATGCGGAACCCATGGCCGCAAGAAGCCGCTTCATGCCGTGACCCCGATGCCACGCATGACGATGGTCATGTACTCGCGGATATCCGCCTCGGGTGCGTCGGTGTACATGTCGGGCTGTCCCTCCCGGGTGATCGCGTCGCTCAGGATGGCCCCGACCACACCGGCGGCCGCCGCACGCGAATCGAAGCGGGCGGCGGTGAAGCCACGGCGCCGGAGCTGGTCGAAATATCCGGCCAGCGCCGCCGCGGCCCGCGCGGTGGGCGATCCTCCGCGGGGCAGGATCCCGGGATGCTGCTCGAATTCGCCCAGGCTGGTCCGGATGAGCGGGGCGGCGACCCGCAGACGATCCGCGAACTCGACTGCCCACGCCGTGAGCTCGCCCACCGGCGCGACCGGCACCTCGGGCAGCTTCGGCAGGTCCACGGCGGCCCAGTTGCGCCCGATCGCCTCCCGGAGCAGCTCCTCCTTGGTGCCGAACTGGCGGAACAGTGTCACCTCATTGACGCCAGCCTCGTCGGCGATGCGCCGTGTGGTAGTGCCCCTCACACCGCACTCGCAGAACAGCCGGCCGGCGGCCCTGAGGATCTTCTCACGCAAGTTCATCCCGCCAAACTAGTGAATCGTTTCACATGCGCAAGTGAGCGCTTGCATCCAAAATTCCATTGCGCGTCAATCATTGACTATGCAGATTACTTCCATGGCCATCTCGAACTCTGAACCCGGCCCAGGTGTCCGGCACCCCACATCGCGTGCCCGTGATGCTGCCACGGCGCTCCGCCGAGCTCAGGCGCGGATCGACGATCTCTTGCGGAGGATCCTGGACCCGGCCGACCTCTCGCCCCAGCAATATCAGGTTCTGCGAATTCTCCGCGCCTACCACGACACCGGCCTCCCGACGCTGGCGATCGCCCAACGGATGACCGACCGGGCGCCCGGCATTACCCGGCTCCTGGATCGCCTCGAGCGGCGCGGCCTGGTCCAGCGGGTGCGCGGCGAGGATCGGAGGCAGGTACTGTGCAGCATCACGCCCAAGGGCGACGAGCAGCTCGCGTCCCTGGAAGACCGGGCAGCCGCCTCCGAGGAAGCCGCCTTCGCCAAGCTTACGCGACATGAAGTGGGCGCGCTGATCCACCTTCTGGATCGAGTCAGCGCAGGAGCCGAAATACACGACTAATCACTTATTGAATGGTCATGTGATTGCTGGCGACTGGCCATTCTCCGCCCCTTTCCGCGCCTGAGCCCTGAGCAGTGAGCCTGACCCCGCCTTCCAGAACACATAGCCGATGAGCCCCATTCCCCCTGGCTACCTGACCCCTGGCCCCTGACTGGCCCCGACTGGCCCCTGACCACTGACCCGCTATCCGCTGACCGCCGGACCCGAACCCCCAACCCTGACCCCAACGCCCTACCCCCTACTCCTGGACCCAACGCCAGCCCACTTCCCCCTGCCCGCAACTCCAATCCCCATTCCCCGCCCCTCACCCCATATTACCTCCCATGCGCCCTCCCGAGCCGCTCCCCACTTCACTCCCTCGCCTCGACGGTGGCCGCACGGCCGCCGGACTTGGCGTGAGCGTGGTGGCGCACCTGCTCGTGCTGGCGCTTGCAGTGGTCGGCACCCGGCGGGACACCGGTCCGACGGCAGCTCGAAAGGACGCCGTCACCGGGCAGCGCGTCCAGCTCGTGGAGCTTCCCCCGCTTCCCGCTGCGGCCCCTCGCCCCCAGCCGCCCGAGCGCGAGGCCGAGCCCGCGCCCGAACCGCCGCCCGAGCGTGTGCCCAGGCCGCAGGTCCGCCGGGACGAGCCGCTTCCCGAAGACGTCACCGTCCGCCCGGAGCCGCCACCACCCGCCCTCCCGCTGGGCGAGATCCCGCCTGCGACCGCTCCCGAGACCGCCGAGCAGCCGCCGGTCACCGAGTCGCCGTTTCCGACCGAGGTCGCCGCCGCGACCGCGATGGAATCCGAAGCGCGCCGCCTCTTCGGCCCGCGCAACTACGGCGCGGATCGCCCGCCCGGCCCGATTGCCGCCCGGAGCTGGGCCACCGAAGTGACGGAGGACCGCGAGAACGACTGCACTCCGCGTCCTCCCGGTCTGCGCGAACCGGGAACGCCCCCGGAAATGGGCTCCGTCGCCGGCATCGTGTACCGCGAGGGCACCCGCCAGCCCCTCGGCGGCGCGTTCCTGCAGATCATGGGCACGCCCTATTCGACCTTCGCCGACGACCGCGGCGCCTACGAGCTCCGCTTCGACAAGTCCCTGATTGACTCGTGCCGCACCCAGTACGTGCAGGTCTCAAAGGATGGCTTCGCGCCCCGGCGGCTGATACTCTCGCTGGGGCACAGGGCGTCGAACGACATTCCGATGGCGAGGAGGTAGTCAGGACGGTCGGGACGGTCAGGACGGTCGGGACGGTCGGGTTGGGACTGTCAGGGGGTCGTGAGTGAGATTCAGGCTCGTGAGCGTCCCCGACCGCCCTGACCGTCCTGACCGTCCTGACCGCCCTGCCCGTCCCGACCGTCCCGACTGTGCACCCCCTCCCCACCCCCTCCGTCCCCTCCCGGTCATGCGCGCTTTCCTCCTGCTTCCCGCCGCGCTCGTCGCAGCGCCGCTCGTCGCTCAGGAGCCGGACACTCTCGACGCCCCCGTTCAGGACTCCCTCGTCCTCGCCGACATGGAGCGCTGCCATGCGGCGGCCGCCGGGCACAGCGTACCGGCGGAGACGCTGCTCGTGGTGGCGCGGGCGATCCGGTCGGAGCTCTGGAGCGATTCGGCGCTGGTCTGCTTCAGGGGGTATGCGGCCCAGGGGGCCGACTCCGGCGTGGCGCTGCTCGAGGAGGCGCGCACCCTGTTCGACCTGTCGCGCGCGCAGGAGGCGCGCGAGGCGTGGCTGGCGGGCGCCGCGCGGGCCGGTTCCGTCGAGGCGCGGGCGCAGTACCGGGCCGACATCGGCTGGATCGCCACCGCGGAGGAGCTGGCGGCCTACGACTCGCTCCCCGCCGACAGCCTTCGGCCCTGGCTCGCCGAATTCTGGCAATCGCGCGACATCGCCGACGCGCGCGCGCCGGGCGAGCGGCTGACCGAGCACTACAAGCGCTGGTGGCACGTCATGCGGAACTTCAAGGGCCGGCGCGCCCGGCGGCTCCGCGACATCGGCGCGCTCCGCCGGGCCTACCGCGATTCGGTGGACGATCGCGGCCTCGTCTACATGCGCTACGGCGAGCCCGCCGAGGAGGCCACCTGGAACGGCGCGACGGGAACGATCAATCTCCGCGCGCCCGAGGGGCAGCGGCTCATCGAGTCGATCGACCCGCAGACGCAGATCAACAACGCGCAGGAGATGCTCGAGGGCCGGATCGAGAAGATCGACGAGCTGGCCGCCGCCCGCCCGCTCCCCAATCTCTCCTGGCGCTACGACCTTCCCGAGGGGCCGCTGGTCCTCCACTTCGTCGCCTACCGCTCCGCCCACTACCAGCTCGTCGAGAGCCTCACCGATGTCTTCGGCTACGGCGTCGGCGTGCGGCTCGCGGCGGGCGCGCTCAGCATGCGGAGCCGGGTCGGCCCGGGCCGCACCGACCCGCTGATGAACCTGCGCAGTCTTTTCGACTCCCGGAGCGACATCGACCCGGAGTACGGCACCATGGCCGTGCGCATGGACATGGGCGGCGGGCGCGGCCTCACCCAGGAGCGGAAGCGCGGACGCGAGTCGATGACCACCGCCGTCTCCACCGACCGCTTCGCCCACCGGTTCGACCGCGAGCTGCGGCCCATCGTGCAGAGCTATGCCGTCGGGCCCGAGCGAGATGCCGCGGGACGGGTGGTGGTGGTCTTCGCAGTGCCGGGCGGGCCGCTCATCCCGGGGGGCCGCATGCGCGGCCAGCCGTTCTACCCGATCCGTGTCCGCGTGGTGGTCACCCGCGGCACCGAGCTGGTGGCGGAGCTCGACACCATGCGCCAGTTCATCGCACGCGGGGGCATCGCCGATGGGCGCTACCTCACCGGCATCGAGGAGGTCGCGGTGCCGCCGGGCCGGTACCGGGTGCAGGTCGTGCTGGCGCAGGCGGTGGGCGGCGCCGGCGCGGCGGTCCGGATGGACAGCGTGACCGTGCCGGCGGGAGCCGGCACGCTCGCCCTGAGCGACATCGTGGTCGGCCGGCGCGGCAGCGGGCTCTCGTGGCGGCATCGCGGCAGGACGGTCCCCCTCAACCCGCTCAACGCCTTCACCAGCTCGGCGTCGGCGGAGCTGTACTACGAGGTGAGCGGCCTCCAGGCGGGCGAGGAATACCGCGCCGAGATCGAGCTGCGGCGCGACAAGGGCGGGAAGCGGGCAGTCTCGCTGGCCTTCACGGAGCGCGCCACCGGGGCGGTCACCCCGGTGGTGCAGAGCGTCGACCTGAGCACGGTGCGGCCCGGCCGCTATGCGCTGGTCGTGAAGGTGACGTCCGCAGCCGGGGCGGAAGCGACGCGCTCGGCAACGCTCTACGTGATCGCGCCGCGCTCCTACCGCGACGCCGAGGAAGTGGTGGCGCGCACCATGGCCGTGCGCCCGGCCGCGGAGGCCGCTGGCCCCTGGCCGCCGCCCTCGCGGCGCGACGACCGGGTCGCCGTGGATTCCACGGGCGGCGGGCGCCGGGTGACGCTCGAGCGCCTGGTGAGCGAGGACCAGGGCGGCGACGACCCCGATCTCGACGTCGGCGTGACGCTCGCCCGTGCCGGCGGCCCCGGTTCTCCGGTCGAGGTGGTCTGGACGGTCCGGGGCAACGGCGCCGACACGCGCCGCATGGTGTTCGCGCTCCAGGGGGACCGGCACGCGGACCTGGGCACCGGCGCGCGCCGCGACGACGCCGGCGGCCCCGTGGACGAGTACCGCATGCCGCTCGGCGCGTGGGTCTCACTGCTCGAGGCGTCCGCCGCCGAGCTCTACCTCGACGACGTCCGCTTCGAGCTGACCAGGAAGCGCGAGCTCAAGTCGCTCGCCGAGCTGATGGGGCTCCTCGGCGGCTGACGCGCGGGCGCTAGCCGCCCACGATCCGCTGGAGGATCCGCTCGGCCAGCTCCTTGTCCCACTCGGCCACGCTGCGCCGTGCCGTCACCTCGATCTTCGTCGTGGTCGCCGACTGGCGCTCGGCCGTGACGTTCACCTCGATGTCGCCCGTCATCCCCTTCCAGCCGAGCTGGTCGCCGCCCTTGTCGGTGCTGCTGCCGCTGATGGCGACCTTGTATTCGTCGAGGGCGCTCCGGATCCGCGGCTCGAGCGAGGCCGGCTGGCCTTCGACGACCGCTTCGGCGCCCCGGGTGGTGACATAGACCGCGCCGCCGGCCCCCGCTGCGGCCGCCGCCGCCAGGCAGGCCGTGAGGGCGAGGGGCGCCAGGGCGAGCCACTGCATGCGCTGCCGGGATTTCAGCATATCCGCTCCATGGTTGATCCTGCGGCTGGAACTTGGGCGGCGCCGATGGCCGCCACAAGCGGAGCCTCCGCTGCTGCGTCCGGCCGCGCTGGAGGCTGGCATGGGGCCGCCGACCCGGATAGACTCATCGGGACTTACTCGAGACCTGGTCATGCCAATGCGTTCACAGCGGATGCGGGGTCCGGCGTTCATCGAGATCCTGGTGATCCTGGCCCTCGCCGCCACGATCATATCCGTCCTGCTCCAGCGCCGTTGACCCGGCGCCAGGTCCCTTCCGGAGGTCCTTTGCCGAGTCTGCGCCCGATCCCGATCCTGCTGACCCTCTGCATCCCTCTCCCGCTCGCCGCGCAGGCCGGACCCTCGGTCGCCGAGCGGGTGCTGGCCGCGGCGTCCATTCCAGGGCTGGCCCTCGAAGCCCGGGCGGCCGGGGTGTCCCCCGACGAGCTGGAGGGCCTCCTCGACGCGATGGCGGATGGCCGGGTGCCCGCCACCGACGCGCGCCTGGTACTCGCCGAGGAGCGCCGGGCCGTCGCCGCGCACGGCGGAGTGGACGGCCTCGGCGGATTCGTGCGGGCGCGGCTCGCGGAGGGCATGCGGGGCCAGGCGCTCGCTGACGCCATCGCGAAGGAGCATGCCGC
>CAMLLJ010000136.1 GCA_946480845.1 uncultured Gemmatimonadota bacterium | reverse complement strand
CGTCCGCCGCATCCCCACCTTGCCGAGCACCGACCCCGAGGCGTTGACCTCGGGGAGCGTGTGGGCGATCACCTGGACGTCGGGCGCGGCAGCGCGCGCGAGAGCGATGAGCGCCGAGGCCATCGCGGTCGCGTAGCCCTTCCCCTCGAACTCGGGGAAGGTGAAGTAGGCGATCTCGGCGTGGCGCGCGGCATCGGGCAGGTTCTTGAACGCGCAGGTGCCGACGACCATGCCACGCGCCGGATCGGCCGCCAGGTAGGCGAGCCACGGTGCCGGCCGCGGCTCGGGGCCGAAATGCTTCATGGTCTGCTCGATGAGTCCTTCGATCAGCGCCGCATGGTCGCCGAGCGAGAGGCCGTCGAGGGCGGACGGGAGATGGGCGTCGATCGGGACCAGCGTGACGGCAGGACTCACCTGGCGCAGCCCGTCCCCTCCGCCACCCGCCGGAATTCCGAGCCCGCCAGCCACTCCGGCCGCTCGGCGGCGTTCGCGACATCGATCGTCACGTCCCGCACGAACTGCGCGAACTGCACCGCGCCCGCGAGGTCCACCACCACCGTGTCGTACTCGTCGCTCGGACGGTGGTAGTGGCGCTGGAGGTATTCCTCCACCTTCGCGTCGATGTACCCCGCGGGGCGGCCCTCGGCGTCGGTGCCCAGCGCCATGTAGAGCGCCGGCACGCCGGCGAGCGCGAAGGGGAAGTTGTCCGCGCGGAGGAAGAAGCCCTGCTCCGGGTACGGATCGGGGGTGACGGCGAGCCCCATCGAACCGGCGACCCGCTCCACGGACCGGGCCAGCGAGCTGTGCTCGATGCCCAGCGGCGAGGCATTCCGCTTCACGCCGAACAGCTCGATGCCGTCGTCCACGTTGAGGTTGGCGGCCATCCGCGCTGCCGGCACCGGCCCGCCACAGACGAAGGCCCGCGCGCCCAGCAGTCCCCACTCCTCCGCCGTGGTGAAGAGGAAGGTGATCGAGCGCCGCTGCGGGTTGGCGGCGAAGACCCGCGCGAGCGCCAGCAGCAGCGTCACCCCGGAGCCGTCGTCGAGCGCGCCGTTATAGATCGAGTCACCGTCGACCGCCCTGCCGATGCCGTAGGCGTCCCAATGCGCGCTCAGCACCACGTGTTCGTCGCGCAGCGCGGGATCGGTTCCCGGCACGACGCCGATCACGTTATGCGTGCGGACCCGCGCCGGCTCGGTGCGGAACCGCACGTCGAGGCGCACGCCGGTGGGTACGGCCCGGAACCCGCGGCGGCTCGCCGCGGCCACCAGGTCGCCGAGGCGGCGGCCCCGCGGCAGGAGCGAGGCGAGCGCGCTGTCGCTGATCGAGCCGGTGAAGCGGAGCGTAGCGCTGTCGGCACCCGCGGCGAGGCGGCGGGCGCCCGTGGCCGGCGCACGCGACAGGGAGCCGGAGGCCTGCATCAGCAGCACGCCGACGGCCCCGCGCCGCTCAAGTTCCGCGAGCTTCCCGGTGTACCACGAGTACCGCGAGGCCCGGCGGCCGTTGAAGGCGGCGGTATCGCCCGCGATGGATGGCTCGCCCAGAAGCATGACGGCCACCTTGCCCTTGAGGTCGGTGCCGCCGAGGTCGTCCCACCGGTACGGAGGGGCATGGATGCCGTATCCCACGAACACCAGCTCGCCGCCGGCCGCGACCGAGTCGGCCGCCGTGTAGCTGGCAACCCTGAAGTCGCGGCCGAACTCGAGCGCGCGCGTGACGCGGCCGCTCACCCGCGCCTCGTTCGGCGACGCGGCGCTCGCCCTGTGCGTCACGATGTCCACCGGCTGCAGCCAGCCGCTGTCGGCCCCCGGCTGCACGCCGAGCGCCGCCAGCTCGGACGTGAGGTACGCCGTGGTGAGCGCCTCGCCGCGGGTGCCGGGCAGGCGGCCTTCGAAGAGGTCCGACGAAATGAAACGGAGCCGGGCGCCCAGCTCCTCGGCGGTCACGGCGAGCGAGTCGGCAGCCGGCACCGGGGCGCGGTCGGTGGACGCAGAGGCCTGAGCCCGCGCGAGTTCCGGCGCCGCAGTCATTGCGAGCGCGACCAGGACGGCCGCGAGCTGCGGCAAGGGCACTTCCGGCGTCATGGATCTCTCCGGCGTGATGGACCTCTCCGACGTCATGGACGTGTCCAGTTCAGGGGGGGCGATCAGCCGGCCGGCGCCGGCGCCGCCGCCGGCGCACGCTGCCCGTCCGCCCCCACTTCGCCGGCGCGGACCAGCGAGCGGCGGAAGAGCACGGCGCCGAGCGGCGTGTTCACCGCGATGACGGCGAGCATGAGGTTGCCCATGTCGCCGCCCGCGGCGGGATAGACCTGGCCCGCGACCGTCACCAGGCCGATCGCGACGCCTGCCTGCGATACGAGACCCAGCCAGAGATGGTTCCGCTCCACCGGCGCGAGCCCGCCCCATTTCGCGCCCAGCCGGCTGCCCAGCCAGAGCCCCGCCATGCGGGCCAGCACGATCGGCAGCACCAGCGGCCAGAGCCGGGCCAGCTCGCCCAGCTCGAGCGCGGCGCCGGCCAGCGCGAAGAACACGACGAATATCGGGGCCGCGGAGCGCTCCATCGCCTGCCGCAGGGCGCGGCCCATGCCGCCGGGCGCCATCGTCTCGGCGAGGAACCCGGCCACGATCAGTGTGAGCAGCGTCTCCACGTGCAGCAGCCGCGCGATCTCGGAGCCGAAGAGCGTCACCAGGATCGCGAAGAGGAACAGCTCGCCCCGCACGAACCTGAGGTAGAGCGCCACCACCGCGCCGAGCACCGCGCCGACGGGGATCGAGCCGCCGATCTCCCAGGCGGTCGCGGAGAAGCTGCCGACGCCTGCGGTGCCGGATGGCACCAGCGCCCGCGCCGCGGCGAGCGCGAGGCTGAAGAGCAGGACGACCGCGACGTCAGCCATCAGGACGACCCCGAGCGTGGTGCGCGCCACCGGGCCGCGGGCGCCGGTCTCGGTGAGCAGCGCCATCGTCACCGCGGGCGAATGGACGATGACCATGGAGGTGAACAGCGCGATGAAGGTGAGGGTGACGGTCCAGTTGGTGTCGGCGAGGAACGGGACGTACCGGCGCATCAGCACCAGCGCCAGCGCCACGACCAGGAAGGTGACGCCGAGCTCCGTCCCGGTGACCTTGAGCAGCCCGATCCCGCGCTTGCGCAACTCGGCCCACTCGAGCTCGGCGCCGGCGAGAAAGGCGATGAGCGCGATCGCCAGGTTGCTGACCGAGCCGAGCTGCTCGACGGACTGCTCCGGCACCACGTTCAGCGCATCGGGCCCGAAGACGGCCCCCGCCGCCAGGTAGCCGACGATCTTCGGCAGCCGGAACTGCTTCGCCAGCTCGCCGACGGAATAGGCGGCGAGGATCAGGAAGCCGAAGGTGAGCAGCGCCTGCCCGCGCGACTCGTCGGGACCGGCCACCAGCACGAGCTGCATGCCGCCGAGCAGCAGGGCGAGGATGACGAGGCGGCGCATCAGTGCGCTCCGGGCGCCGCGGCTTCGGGCGCTGGCGCATCAGGCTGGACCGCGTCCGGCTCCGCCGCTTCAGGCGGGATTGCGACCGCCCCCGACGTCCGCGCCACCTCCGGACTCGCCCCGACCGCCGCGTTCACCAGGCGCGCGGAGACGAGGTCGGTCAGCAGCACCGACGCCACGGCCGCGGTGAAGACGATGTTGGGCAGGACCGCGTTGGGCTGCACCAGGTAGCTGAAGGCGATCGCGAGCGCGAGGCCGCCCTGCCCCAGCAGCGCCCGGCCCCAGTTGGCACCGAGGATCGGGAGCATGTCGTTGAAGCGCGCCGCCATGCGGGCGCCGCCCAGCTTGCCCAGGAAGCGGAGCGCGAGGAACGCCGCCACCGGCAGGATCCACGCATTGGTGCTCGGCGCCCAGATGGCGCCGCCGCAGAGGAGCAGCACGAAGTAGAGCGGGCGCTCGACCCGCATGAGCACCTGCTGGATCTCGGCCCGGTTGCGCGAGGTGTTGGAGAGGATGGTGCCGAGCAGGAGCCCGGAGAGCAGCGGCGAGAGCTGGAGGTACGCCGCGGCGCCGGTCATCAGCACGATCGCGCCGGCGAGCGAGATGAAGAGCCGGTCCGCGTCGCGCTCCTCGCCCAGGAAGAGATGGAACAGCACCCCCCCGATCACGCCGATCGCCAGCGTGATCACCGCCCACTCGACCGCGGTCGGCGAGCGCACCAGCTCCGGCGCCGCGACGTGGTTGAGGGAGAGCACCAGCCCGAGCGTCACGATCGCAATGACCGCGTCGAGCCCCACCGCCACCTCGATCTGCCGCACCACCAGGCTCTGCCGGCCCAGCTTCCGCACGATCAGCTCGACTGCGTCGGACGCCGAGCCGGTGGCAACGGCGCCGAGCACCAGCGCCGGCGCGAGCCCGTGCATCGGGTCCATGCCGAAGAGCCACTGGAACATCACCACGCTGCCGCCGGTCACCAGCGCCAGCGTGATCAGCGACTGGGCCAGCGCCACCCGGTAGAACACGCCGCGCAGCCGCACCATCGCCGGCAGGTAGAGGCGCATGCCCAGCATCGTCCCCATCCAGCCGAGCGAGAGCATCATGAAGGGGATGAACGAGGCCAGCATCTCGCGCGAGAGGACGCCCGACACCTCCGGCCCGAGGAAGAGCCCGAGCAGCAGGTACTCGGCGCCCGACACGATGAGCAGGTGCCGGCCCAGCCACTGGAAGGCGATCTTCGTCGCGCCGTAGGCGACGGCGACGAGCACCACGAGCAGCAGCGAGGTGCTCATCGCCGGCCCGGGGCCTCGGGGTGTGTCGGGTGCATGGGGGATGGTAACCGCGTCGAGGCCCCGGCAAAACGGCGCTGGTCGAGCAGCTTGCCGATGGAGAGCCCGGGCACCGCCATCATGCCGTCCTTCCGCATGGTGAGCTTGATGACGTCCACGTTGCGCCCGAACCAGCGGGTGCTCGGCTCGAGATCGGACGGATAGTCGAACCCGGGCAGCGCGGCCGCCGCGAGGGCCGCCTGGCTTCCGATGCCCGATTCCGGCATCGTCCCCGCCCAGAGCGTCGCGCCGAAGCGCTGCGCGATCCTCCAGATGCGGCACACCTCGGAGAGTCCGCCTACCCGGTGGACCTTGATGTTCCACACGCGCGGCCCGCCAAGCTCCTCCACCTGCCGCGCGGTGCTCGCATCGCGCAGCGTCTCGTCGAGGCACACCGGCGTCCGGAGCGCGCGGCCGAGCGCCGCATGCCCCACCAGCTCGCCCGGCGCGAGGGGCTGCTCGATGTAGAGGAGCTCCTGGTCGTCCACGCTGCGCAGCTCGCGCTCGTGCGCCGGCCACTCGTAGGCGCCGTTCGCGTCCACCGTGAGCGGCAGCCCGGTCCCGGCGAGCACGCCGCGCGCGGCACGCACCGGCTCGGCGTCCCATCCCGGCATGATCTTGATCTTGACCCGCCGGTAGCCCTGCTCGACCGCCTCCGCGATGCGGAGGCGCAGCGTGTCGAGCGAGCGGTCCTGGGGAATTCCCAGCGCCACCCCGCACGCGACCGCGCCCGCCGGCGCCACCTCCAGCCGGCCGGCCAGCACGGCCGCGAGGCCCGTGCCGCGGGCGGCTGCCTCGAGGTCCCAGGCCGCGGTCTCGATCGCCGCGCGGGCGAAGGGATTGCCGCGCACGCCGGCGCGCAGTGCTTCGTCGATCGCCTCCGGCGACGCCCACTCGCGCCCTTCGATGCGCGGGATGAGCACGCGCTCGAGCAGGTCGCGCGCCGACGCGAGCGTCTCCTCGGAAGAGAAGGGCAGCTCGAAGGGCGGCGACTCGCCGTAGCCGGCGTGCCCCGCGTCGTCGCGCAGCACCACGATGAGCGAGCGGCGGTGCGTCATGGTGCCGCCCGAGATGATGAACGGCTCGAGCAGCGGGAGCGTGAGCTGGTGCAGCTCGATCGAGACGATGCGCATCAGGCGGCGGCCGTGCCTCCCCGCACGAGGTCCATGAACCTGAGCTCCCCGCGCTCGCGCGCCAGCACGCCGGACGTCTCGAGCTCGAGCAGCGCCGCGAGCAGGCCGTCGCCCGGATCGAAGACGAGCGCGTGGAGCGCGCTGGCCGTGCGCGAGCCGCCGGTCGCGGGATACTCGGTGCGCGGGAGCTGGAAGAAGGTGTGCACCTGGACGCTGGAGCAGCCGCGCCGCGCGTACTCGGCCACCATCCTCCCCGAGCAGACGTTGCCGGTGCCGGAGCGCGGGCGGCCGAGCGGCGCGGCGGCCAGCACGCGCAGGTTCCGGTCGCTCAGCTCCCAGCCGCCGTAGGCCACTCCTGCCTCCGGATCCCACAGGCGGTTGAACACCGTGACGGCATCCGCGCCCTGTGCCGCCGCGAGCATCTCGAGCTGGAAGGCATCGTCGAAGCGCGCGTTCATCAGCTTGAGCGCGAGCCGCATCGGCCCCGGCGAGGCACGGCGCATCTCGCCGGGCACCTCCCGGAGCCAGCGCAGCACGCGCTCGCGCTCGTCGGCGAGGGCGTCGCCCGCGAGCGTGGGAGAGAAGTCCTTCTCGACGAGCAGCGTCCCGGTGCCCCACGCGCCGCGCAGCTCGGAAAGTGTGTGGCGATACTCGGCCTCGCGGAACGGCTCTTCGAGCCGCGGCAGGTTGAGCTTGAGCGAGGGGACCACGAGCAGCCGCCCGGCGCGGGTGAGATCCCGCCCCGCGCGGACCAGCGAGAGATACTCGGCGAGCGTCCCGCCCCACCCGCGCCCTTTCCAGGTGACCGTCCATCCGAGGCGGCCGTCCGGCGCGCGCCTCGGCTCCACGCGCATGCGCGTCTCGCCGGTCGCCCAGGCGCCCATGCTGCGGGACCCCGACCCGTCCTCCCCTATCGCCGTCTTGAGGATCGTGAACGCGAGGCCCGCCTCGGCGTCGGCCTCGAGCTGGTCGGCATTGAGCGAGAGCTGCCCGGAGGCCTTGCCGATCGGGTGCGGGATGGGCTCGCCGAGGTATTCGGCGGAGAGGTCGATGGCGTACGCGCTCCGGACGTGCGCCGCCCAGTCGGCCGGCAGCTCGCGGCCGAACCGGTCGAAGTCACGCAGCAGCTGCGCGCGCATCGTGCACCGCCCGCCGGACCGCCTCGCGCTCCGCGCCGGGCAGCTCGGGGCCCCAGGGATCGTCGCACGCATCGTCGGGAATCGCGCCGTCGGCGGCGGCAGCCCAGAGCATGCGCCGCACGTAACCCTCCATCGGCGGGATGAACGTGGCGTCGGCAAACCGGTCGCACTGGGCCGAGAGGCGCGCGAAATCGCCGGCGCGTCCCTCGCGGTGCGCGGCGAGGAGCGCTGCCTGCATGCCGGTGAGTGCCGCGCCCATGCCGATCAGCGCCGCGTCGGCGCCCAGCTCGAGCGAGCGGCCGAGAAAGCGGTCCTCGCCGGTGATGAGCAGCTTGCCGGGGTGGGCGCGCACCAGCGCCGCGAGGCGCTCGTAGGTGGGGACCGAATCGAGCGTCGCCACCTTGATGCCGATCACGCGGGGCAGGTCGAGGATCGCGTGCAGCGTCG
>CAMLLJ010000135.1 GCA_946480845.1 uncultured Gemmatimonadota bacterium | reverse complement strand
ACAGGCCCGGCAGGACTCGAACCTGCAACCCCCGGTTTTGGAGACCGGTGCTCTACCGATTGAGCTACGGACCTATGCACCGCCTCCGGCCGAGCGCCCGTCCCCCCAGCAAAAGCCGCGGCACCGGAGAGGCTGCCGCGGAGGGTGGCTGAGGGGAATTGAACCCCCGACCTCCTGAGCCACAGTCAGGCGCTCTAACCAACTGAGCTACAGCCACCACGAACGTCAGCGCACAGTGGGCCGCCGCCTGTCGAGCGGGGCAAAATAGCCGCCCGGGAGGCCCTGGGTCAAGGCCAGAATCGCTCGGCGAGCGCGCTCGTGCGCGCATCGCGAGGCGATGCATGCCCATTCCACGTCACGACTTCCACGATCCCCCGCGCTGCGTTCGCGGCGAAGAGCGAATGCCCCGCGAGCGCCGCCGCGGGGACCGCCCGCTCCTCGATCGGCCCCGCCAGTTCGGCTACCCGGACCCGTGCGACGCTTCGGAGCAGGCCGAGTCCCATGGGTGGTGCGCAGAGCCGGACCCCGTCCCACCAGTAGATGCCCCAGCGCGCGGCTTCGGCCACGACTCCACCCTCCGCCAGGAGCACCGCGTCGTCCGCGCCCGCGCGGACCGCCTCGGCGAGTGCCCGGTCGAACTGCCCCCGTTCAGTCACCTTGTGCGGGTACGGCCG
Source organism: uncultured Gemmatimonadota bacterium (assembly GCA_946480845.1). The sequence continues at coordinate 6,881 of CAMLLJ010000135.1, read as the reverse complement.
GTACGGCTCGGCCGACACGATGAGCCGGACCGGCGCCGGCGGCGGGACCGGCCGCTCCGAGACGCCGACGCCCGCTCGCCGGACCTCGATCCGCACGATCCGGTCCGGCCCGCCCCGCGGCACCTCAGCACCAGCCGCATCGAGGCCCAGCGCCGCCGCCGACGCCGAGAGCCGAGCCCGGTGCAGCGGCCAGAGCGACGCCGCCCCCGCGCGGACCCGGACGGTCTCGATCAGCCCGGTCACGAGCGCCGGACCACGTCACTCACGAGGCGACGGCCGCGCGCGTCTCATACCAGGTGCGGAGCGTCGTCGCGCCGAAGATGATGACGGCGCCGGCCAGCGCCCACGCGCTGGGTGACTCCCCATGCACCATCCACGACCAGATCGGGTTGAGCGCCGGCTCCACCAGCAGCAGCAGCGATGCCTCGAGCGCGGTGACCTGGCGGATGCCGCTGGCCAGCAGCATGTACGCGAACCCGATCTGCACGGTGCCGAGGAAGACGATGGCGCCCCAGTCGAAAGCCGTCGCCGAGACGACCGGCAGCGCCAGCGGAAGGCAGGCGAGGAAGACGACCCCGTTCCCCGCAACCATCGCCGCGATGCTGGAGCCGCGCCGCTCGTCGCTCCCGAGCCAGCGCATGCCCATCACGGTGAGCGCCCACGTGAGACCGCTGACCGCGGCCAGGATGTTGCCCCGCACCGGATCGGGCGCCGTGGTGACAGGTGCTTCGCGGTGCACGAAGAAGAGCGCAAGACCGGCGGCCACGGCGAGCATGAACCCGACGTCTCGCGGCCGCACCGCCTCGCGGAGAAGCAGCGGGCTCAGCGCCAGGATGTAGAGCGGCGAGGTGGACTGCAGGAAGATCGTGTTGGCCGACGTGGTGAGCTTGTTGGCGACCACGAAGAGCACCAGCGTCAGGGCGTACGCGACCGCCACCACCAGCGTGCGCCAGGTCCACCCCCGGCGGGCCGCCGGCAGCAGCGCCAGGAGGGTGAGCGCCGCGATCCCTGAGCGGAACGAGGCCACCTGCCAGCCGGTGAGCGTGGTGGACTTGATGATGGCGCCGCCCGTGGAGAACAGGGCGGCAGCGAGCACAAGCTGGAGCCGGCCGTCCTGAAGCAGGCGATGGCGCGCGGCCCGGCCGGCGGTGTCGGTCATGCGGAGAAGCTAATGTGTGTCGCCCGACACGTCATGAACGCACGGGCCGGGATAGATTCTGCCATTCCGCCGGAATCGATACCCCCAGCCAGGACGAATCCAGATGTCAGTCATCGACATGATCCAGCAGCAGCTCGACCAGCGCACGGTGCAGCAGATCGGGCAGCGCATCGGAGCGGACCCCGGCCAGACCAGCCAGGCGATCGGCGCGGCACTCCCCATGCTCATGGCCGCGATGGCGAGGAACACCGCCGACCCCGAGCGCGCCTCGGGCCTTGCCCGTGCGCTCGACGAGGACCACGACGGCGGCCTGCTCGACAACCTCTCCGGCTACCTGAATGCGCCGCAGGGCCGTGCCGCGGACGGCGCCGGGATCCTCAAGCACGTGCTGGGCGACCGGCGCGGCACCGTCGAGCAGAGCCTCGGCAAGGGCACCGGGCTTGGCGCCGCGCAGATGGCGCAGCTCCTTCCGCTGCTCGCCCCGCTGGTCATGGCCGCCCTGGGCAAGGTCAAGCGGCAGCAGGGGCTCGATGCCGGCGGGCTGGCCAACGTGCTGGGCGGCGAGCGCGACCAGATCCAGCGCCAGGCCCCCGGCCTGATGGGGGCCCTGGGCGGGCTGCTCGACCGCGACAAGGACGGCTCGGTCGTGGACGATCTGGGCGGGATGCTCGGCGGGATGTTCGGCGGGCGGCGCTGAACTAGCGGGCGCCGCCGCGATAGCGGTCGAGGAGCTGGCGCGCGGCGTCGAGGGGAATCGCCTCGACCCGCCCGCCCCGGCTCTCCACCGTGGTGGCCATGAAGATGGAGTTGTAGATCGCTTCCTCGGTGGCCTCCACCACCGCCTCGAAGAGCCGCCCCATCTCGTCGTTCGACAGTTCCGAGGTCTGGAGCGTGGCCGTGCGCGGGTCCCGCCGCACCTCGCTCGCCGTCGAGAACGCGATCACGTAGTCGCCCGAGCCGTTCGACGCCGAGGAGCCGGTCCGCGCCAGGCCGAGCATCGCGCGCGAGGCCAGCCGGTGCAGGTTGCGGTCGGAGACCGGCGCGTCGGTGGCGACGACGATGATGATCGACCCGTCGCCGCGCGCGGCGCCTCGGCGCTCACCCCCCGACGGAAGCTCGCGCCAGAAGGGAACGCCCTCCACCTGCAGCGAGCCGCCGAAGTTGGTCTGCACCAGCACGCCCACCGTCTGCCCGGTGGACGTCCGGCGCGACGACGTGCCGATCCCGCCCTTCCATCCGAACGCCACGGTCCCCGTTCCCGCCCCCACGCTGCCCTCCTCCACCGCGCCCGTATCGGCGGCGGCGAGCGCCGCGCGCACATGCGCCGGCGTAATCGGGCGCGAGCGGATCGCATTGAGTCCGCCGTCGTTGGTTTCGGCGACGAGCGGGTTGATGGACCGCACCCGCTCCATGCCCGGCTGCTCCAGCATCCAGCCGACCAGCGCGTCGGCCGCCCGCCAGACACAGAGCGTGCAGGTGAGCAGGATCGGCGTCTCCAGCTCGCCCAGCTCGTTGGCCTGGGTCGAGCCGAGCAGCTTGCCGAACCCGTTGCCGACGTGGACCGCGGCGGGGACGCGCGAGAGGAAGGCGTTGCCGTCGTGCGGCAGGACGGCGGTGACGCCGGTGCGGACCGAGTCCCCCTCGATCACCGTCGCGTGGCCGACCCGAACGCCCGCGACGTCGGTGATGGCGTTGCGCGGCCCCGGCTCGAGCCGTCCGGGCCGGACGCCGAGGTCGCGGGCGCGGGCCCGCTGCTGGGCGTGGGCGGGAAGCGGAAGCGCGAGGGCGAGCAGGAGCAGGGCGAGGGGGCGGTTCATGAGCGGAGCTCCGGGAGATCGCGATAGAGGTCGAGCGCCGCCGGGTTGGCGAGCGCATCCCGGTTCTTCACCGGGCGTCCGTGGATCACCTCGCGCACCGCGAGCTCGGTGATCTTGCCGCTTATGGTGCGCGGGATGTCCGCGACCTGGACGACGCGGCGGGGCACATGGTGCGGGCTCGTCGTGTCGCGGATGCGCCGGCAGATCCGCTCGCGCAGCGCATCGTCGAGTGCCAGCCCATCGCGAAGCCGCACGAAGAGGACGATGCGCACATCGCCCTCCCAGTCCTGCCCCACGACGAGGGACTCCACGATCTCCGGCAGCTGTTCCACCTGCCGGTAGATCTCCGCGGTGCCGATCCGCACTCCGCCGGGATTGAGGGTGGCGTCGCTCCGGCCGTGGATGATGAGGCCGTCGTGCACCGTCAGCTCGGCCCAGTCGCCATGGCGCCAGACGCCGGGGAAACGCTCGAAGTACGCGGCCCGGTAGGCGGACCCGTCCGGATCGTTCCAGAAGGCCACCGGCATGCTGGGAAAGGGCGCGGTGCAGCAGAGCTCGCCCGGCGTGCCGGCGATCGGGTGGCCCTGGTCGTCGAGGATGGCGACACTCATTCCGAGCCCGCGCACCTGCAGCTCGCCGCGCCAGACCGGCCCGATCGGGTTGCCCAGCGCGAAGCAGGAGATGATGTCGGTGCCGCCGCTGATGCTCGCCAGGTGGATGTCCGCGCCGATCCGGCCGTACACGTAGTCGTAGCTGTGCGCGGCGAGCGGGCTCCCGGTGGAAAGTATGGCACGCAGGCTGCCCAGGTCGTGCGTCCGGCCCGGTTCGAGCCCCTGCTTCTCGGCCATCGCGAGGTACTTGGCGCTGGTGCCGAAGACGGTGAGCCGCTCCGCCGCGGCCATGTCCCAGAGGATGGCGCCGTCCCGCGCCATCGGCGCCCCGTCGTAGAGCACGACAGTGGCGCCCGCGGCCAGGCTCGAGACCAGCCAGTTCCACATCATCCAGCCGCAGGTGGTGAAGTAGAAGATCCGGTCGTCACGGGTGAGGTCGGTGTGCAGCACCAGCTCCTTGAGGTGCTGGACCAGCGTGCCGCCGGCGCCGTGCACCATGCACTTGGGGAGGCCGGTGGTGCCCGAGGAGTACATGATGTAGAGCGGGTGGTCGAACGGGAACGTGTCGAGTGCATCGAGCGCGACCGGTGCCGCCGCCCCGCCGCTCATGAAGTCATCCCACCGCCGCGCGCCGGCGATGCCCCCGATCTCGGGATCCTCGTCCAGCCAGGGAACGACGATCACCTGCTCGATGCCGGGAATCGCCTCCCGCACTTCGCGCACGCGGGCCAGGCAGTCGATGCGCTTGCCGGCGTAGCGATAGCCGTCGGCGGCCAGGAGTACCCTGGGACGAATCTGCCCGAAGCGGTCCAGCACGCCCTTCGCGCCGAAATCGGGGGAGCAGGACGACCAGACGGCGCCGAGGCTCGCGGCGGCGAGCATGGCGATCACGGCTTCGGGGATGTTGGGGAGGAAGCCGGCCACCCGGTCGCCCGGCGAAACGCCCACCGCGCGCAGCGCGGCGGCACACGAGGCCACCGCGGTCCGCAGCTCGGCGAAGCTCATCCGGCGCCGGAAGCCCCGCTCGTCCCACGAGACCAGCGCCTCGCCATCGTCCGCGTGGCGGAGCAGGTTGGCAGCGAAGTTGAGCCGCGCGCGGGGAAACCAGCGCGGTCCGAGCACGGGATCAGGCGGCGCCATCCGCTCGCCGCCGATCAGCACGTCACCCGGCGCGCGCGGTTCCGTTCCCGCTTCCGCCACGACCACGCAGAACTCCCAGACCGACAGCCAGAACGCCGCGGGATCGGCGAGCGACCAGGCGTAGAGCCCGGGATAGTCCACCGCGGTGCTGCCGCGCGTTCGCGCGTGCTGCAGGAACCGCGTCAGGTTGGCCCGCTGGATCCGTTCGGGAGAGGGCGTCCAGAGAGGGCCGGTCACGCCGGGGCCCGGCCCATGGCATGGCCCCTGCGACGTCCACGAGCATGCTGCTGCGACTCCGCCTGCTCAGCGTGGCACTGGCCCTTCTGGCCTGCGATTCGGCCGGCCCAGGCCCCGAGGCCCCGGGCTCCGCCGATCCCGCAGTTCGCGAATTCGTCGCCCTGGCGAATGCACATCGCGAGGGCGCCGGCTGCGGCCCGCTGGTCTGGCACGAGGGCACGGCGGCGGTGGCGCAGGCGCACAGCGAGGACATGGTCGAGCGGGATTTCTTCGCGCATCAGAATCCCGACGGCGAGTCGCCGTTCGACCGGCTGCGCGAAGCGGGCGTCGAATGGAGCGGTGGAGCGGGAGAGAACATCGCCTGGGGCTACCCCACGGCGGCGGCGGTGCTCGCCGGGTGGCTGGGCAGCCCGGGGCACCGCGCCAACCTGGAGAACTGCGGATTCACCCACCACGGAGTCGGGCTCGAAGGCACGCACTGGACCCACGTCTTCATCACCAACCCCACACCCTGACCGCCGCGGTCACGACGTCGGCGGATTGAACTGCGCGTGCTGGGCGTCGAGCCAGCTCCGGTGGTACGCGGGGTCCTCGATCGCCAGCGCCTGCTTGGCCACGTGCAGCGGCCGGAAGCTGTCCATCATCACCGCCAGCTCGTCGGTGTGCTTGGCGCCGATGCTCGCCTCGGCGCGCCCCGGATGCGGGCCATGCGGGATCCCGTCCGGATGGTGGGTGATGCTCCCGAACTCGATCCCCTTGCGGCTCATGAACTCGCTCGAGGCGTAGTAGAGCACCTCGTCGGAGTCCACGTTGCTGTGGTTGTACGGGGCCGGCACCGCCTCGGGATCGAAGTCGTAGGGCCGCGGGCAGAAGCTGCAGATCACGAAGCCGTCGCCCTGGAAGGTCTGGTGCACCGGCGGCGGCTGGTGCACCCGGCCCACGATCGGCTCGAAGTCGTGGATGTTGAACGCCCAAGGATAGAAGTACCCGTCCCACCCAACGACGTCGAACGGATGGTGATCGAGCATGATCTCGTTGATGCCGTCGTACTGCTTCACCAGGATGGGGAAGTCGCCCATCTCGTCGTGGGTGCGCAGCTCGACCGGGCTCCGGATGTCCCGCTCGGAATAGGGGGCGCCCTCGATGAGCTGCCCGAACTCGTTGCGGTAGCGCTTGGGCCAGCGGATGTGGCCGCGGCTCTCGAAGATCAGCAGCTTGGGCGCCTCTGCCCCGAGGTCGAAGCGGTAGCGGTGCATGATCCCGCGATGGAGGATGAGGTAGTCGCCCTCGCGGAAGGGGAGGTCGCCGAACTGCGTCTCGACCACGCCGCTCCCCTTGGCCACGTAGACGCACTCGTCGGCCTGGGCGTTCCGGTAGAAGTGCGCATCGTTCTCATCGGGCTCGACGTAGAGCATCCCGATGTCGGCATTGAAGAGGAGCGGGATGCGGTCGAGCGTCGGGCTCCCGCCCTTCCGGGCCTGGGCCGTGCGGAAGTGGCGGTGCCGGAGCGTCGCGTCCGGATCGGCCTCCCACTTGAGCTCCTTGAGCCGTCGCACCGCCTTCACCGTGGTGGGCGGGTGCACGTGATAGAGCAGCGCCGAGGTCCCGGTGAACCCCTCGTGCCCGACGAGCTGTTCCGCATAGATCCCGCCGCCCGGCTTCCGGAAGGCGATGTGCCGTTTCCGTGGAATCTCGCCCAGCGTCTTGTAGAACGGCATGTTGGCTCCGTGTTTTTTCTATTTTTCGGGCGCGGAGACGCGGAGACGCGGAGAACGGAGAACAGCAGGAACTTTGTGGGTGTGCTGTTCACCATCAGTTGCTGTTGCTGTTCTCCGCTCTCCGCGTCTCCGCGTCTCCGCGCTCGAACAAGAACAATTCATTATCCAACAACGAGGTTGACCAGGCGGTCCGGGACGT
>CAMLLJ010000134.1 GCA_946480845.1 uncultured Gemmatimonadota bacterium | reverse complement strand
TCGCTCCGGCGCTCCGCGCCGCGGCCGCATCGGACCGGCCGGTCGTCGTCGTGACCGACGGCGAGATCGACGACGCCGCCGACATTCCGCGCGACCTCCTCGCGCGCGCCTCGGTGCGGCGCTTCGAGCGCGACTCGGTGCCGGACCTCGCCGTGACGGCGGTGGCCGGGCCTCAGCGGGTGACTGCCGGCGATTCGATCCCCCTCGAGGTGGAGGTGCGGTCGATCCGCGGCGCGCGGCGCACCGGCGTCGTGCTCGAGGTAGCGAGCGGGCGCACCCGGCTCGGCACCCGGCCGCTCCGGTTCGACGCCGGCGGCGTGGCGCGGCTGCGCCTTGCCGTGCCCACCGCCGGCCTCGCGGCAGGCGACCACCTGCTCACGGTCGCCGTCCCCGCGGGCGACGCGGAGCCGCGCACCGACGCGCGCCGGCTGCTGGTGAGCGTCGCGGCGACCCCGGGGGTCGTGCTCCTCGCGGCACCCGGCGACTGGGATTCGCGCGCGCTCTACCGCACCCTGACCGCGGTGGCGGAGCTTCCCGTGCGCGGCTACGTGCGCATCGAGGACGAGCGCTGGCGCTCGATGGCCGATCTCTCGCCGGTGAGCACCGACGCGGTGCGCCGCGCCGCGCGCGGCGCCGACCTGCTGATCCTCAAGGGCGCATCGCAGGCGTACGCGGCGGGGAGCCGCGCGCGGGGCCTGCTGCTCTGGCCCAGCGGCGAGGGGGGCGAAACGCTGATCGCGGGCGACTGGTACCTGACGCCGAATCCGTCGTCGCCGGTGGCGGGCGCCTTCCTGGGGCTGCCCACCGACTCGTTTCCGCCGGCCACGCGCCTCACGCCGATCGTCCCCGGCGCCGGGTCCTGGACGGCGCTCGAAGCCCAGGAAAGCCGGCGCGGCGCGCAGCGGCCGGCCGTGGCCGGGATCGACGCGGGCCGGGTCCGCCGGGTGACCGTGGCCGCCGACGGTCTCTGGCGCTGGGCGTTCCGCGGCGGGTCGAGCGAGCAGGCCTACCGGGCCTGGGTGGCGGCGACCACGAGCTGGCTCCTCGGCGGGGCCGATTCGGCGCGCGGCACGGCGCGCCCGGTGCGTCCGGTGGTGCAGAATGGGCGGCCCGTGGCCTTCGAGTGGACTGCGCCCGGCGCGCCCCGCGACGTCGTGGTGGGATGGACGGCTTTGCCGACCGCCGGCGGCGAGCCCGCTGTGGAGACCGATACGCTTCGCTTCGACGGATCCGGCCGCGCGCTCGCCTGGCTCGGGCCCGGCGAGTACCGCTACCGGCTGAGCGAGGGCGGCGCCGGCACCGTGGCGGTGGAGGAATACAGCGACGAGCTGCTGCCGCGCGCCGCGACGCTCACCGCGCGCGAGGCGCGGGTGCCGCGGCCCACCTCGCGCTCGGCGGCGCGTGACTGGGCCTGGCTCTTCGGCATCGCCGTCGCCGCGCTGGCGGCAGAATGGCTGCTGCGGCGGCGGATGGGGTTGAAGTGAGGCGTCGCCGGTGACCAGTTAGATTCCATCGATGACAGGTCGAATCGGCGAGGAAAAGCGGAGTCTCTGGCAGCGCATCAAGCGCCTGGCGCTCACCGACGTCGGCGCGCTGGTCCGCGGGCTCAACGCCGACGACCTCGAGACGATGGAACGCCTGCTGATCGAGGCGGACTTCGGGGTGGCGTCGACGCTCGAGCTGGTGCAGGCCCTCGAGGACGGCGTGCGCGACGGGAAGCTCAAGACCGACGTCCAGCTCCGCGAGGCGCTGGTGGCGCGGCTCGCAGCGCTGCTCGATTCACCGGGCGCGAGCCCCGAGATCGTGCGCGCGGCCGGAGGCCCCACCGTGGTGCTCGTGGTGGGGGTCAATGGCGTGGGGAAGACCACCACGGTCGCCAAGCTCGCGCGCCGGCTCCAGCGGCAGGGGCGGAGCGTCCTGCTCGCCGCTGCCGACACCTATCGTGCCGGCGCGATCGCCCAGCTGCAGGTGTGGGCCGGACGCCTCGGCATTCCCTGCGTGAGCGGGGCGCCCGGCGGCGATCCGGCCGCCGTCGCCTTCGACGCCATCGATGCGGCATCGGCGCGCGGGGCGGACACGGTGCTGATCGACACGGCGGGCCGCCTGCACACGCAGGAGGGGCTGATGGAGGAGCTGGGCAAGGTGGCGCGCGTGGTGAAGCGGCGGCAGCCGGGCGCGCCCCACGAGACACTGCTCGTGCTCGACGGCACCGTCGGCCAGAACGCCATCCAGCAGGGCCGCCTCTTTGCGCAGGCGGTCGAGCCCACCGGCGTCATCGTCACCAAGCTCGACGGCAGTGCCCGCGGCGGCGCCGTGGCCGCGCTCCGGCGCGAGCTCGGCCTCCCCATCCGGTTCATCGGCACCGGCGAGACCCTCGACGACCTCGAGCCCTTCGACGCGCGGCGGTTCGCCGAGCAGCTCCTGGGCTGATGCCGGTCCGCGGCCGCTCCGGCGCCGTGCGGCTCGACATGCCGGTGAAGTTCCTCGCCGGGATCGGCGAGCGCCGGGCCGACGCGCTGGCGCGGCTCGGCATCCAGACCGCGCAGGACCTCCTCTGGCACCTCCCCCATCGCTACGTCGACGCGTCCACTGTCACTCCGGTGGCCCGCGCGCGCGTGGGCGACGAGGTCGCCTGCGTAGGGCGCGTGGTCGCCAAGGCGGTCCATCCCACCCGCAAGGGCCTCCGCGTCTTCAGCGCCGTCATCCGGGACGACAGCGGCGTGCTGGAGTGCGTATGGCCGGGGCAGGGATTCCTCGACCGCACCATCGCGGTAGGCCAGGTGCTCCTCGTCTCCGGCCCGATCCGCTTCTATCACGGGCGGCAGATGGCGCCGCGCGAGTACATCATCCTCGCGGAAACCGAGGGTGACTCCGATCCGCTCGCCTCCGGCAAGGTGCTGCCGGTGTATCCAGCCACCGAGGGCCTGAGCCACCGGGTGATCCGGGGGCTCATCGACCGGCACCTCGACGCGCTCGTGCCCCTCGCCCCCGACCTGCTTCCGGAAGGACTGCGCCGCTCGCTCGAGCTGCCCGCGCTAGCCGACGCGCTCCTGGCGGTGCATCGCCCGACCAGCGCGGCCGCGGCCGAGCAGGGGCGCCGCCGGCTCGCCTTCGACGAGCTGCTCGACCTCCAGCTCACCCTGTCGCGCGCGCGGTCGGTGGCGCGGCGCGCGCGCAGCGGCGGCGTCCAGTTCGCCCTGCACCGCACGCTTACGACCCAGCTCCGCGAGTCCCTCCCCTGGGAGCTGACGGCAGACCAGCGGCACGCTACCGGCGAGATCATCGCCGACATGACGTCGGAGCGGCGGATGCACCGCCTGCTCATGGGGGACGTGGGCACGGGGAAGACGGTCGTGGCGCTCTTCGCCATGTTGCTCGCGCTCGAGAATGACTACCAGGCCGCGCTGATGGCCCCGACGGAGCTGCTGGCGGAGCAGCACGCAGCCACCCTGGAGCGGCTGCTTGCGCCGATCGGGATCGCGCCGGAACTTCTCCTGGGACGGCTCAGCGCCGGCGGCAAGGCCGGGGCGCGCAAGCGCATCGCGGCGGGCTCTGCGCGCCTCGTCGTGGGGACCCATGCCCTGGTGCAGGAGAGCGTGCGGTTCCACCGGCTCGGCCTCGCCGTCATCGACGAACAGCACCGGTTCGGCGTCGAGCAGCGCTCCGCGCTGATCGGGAAGGGCGCCGCCCCCGACGTGCTGCTGCTGACCGCCACCCCGATCCCCCGCTCGCTTGCGCTCACGCGCTACGGCGACCTCGACGTGAGCACGCTCCGCGAGAAGCCGCCCGGCCGCGGCGCCGTCCGCACGGCGCTCCGCACCGAGGCCCAGCGCGGCCGGGTGCTCGCGTTCATCGAGCGCGAGTGCCGGTCCGGGCGGCAGGCCTACGTGGTGCTCCCGGTGATCGAGGAATCGGAGCGCGCCGACCTGCGCGCCGCCACGACGATGGCCGAGTCGCTCGCGGGGCTGTGGCCGTCACTCGCGGTCGGGCTGGTGCATGGGAGGATGAAGGCCGAGGAGCGCGACGCCGTGATGCGTGCCTTCCGCGCCAACGAGGTCCACGTCCTGGTGGCGACGACGGTCATCGAAGTGGGCATCGACGTGCCCAACGCGACCACGATGGTCATCGAGCATCCTGAGCGCTTCGGGCTGGCGCAGCTGCACCAGCTCCGGGGCCGGGTGGGGCGGGGGAGTGGCGAGAGCTACTGCATCCTCATGACCGGGGAAGGGACGCCCGAGCGGCTGGCGGCATTCGCGGGGACCGACGACGGCTTCCGCATCGCCGAGCTGGACCTCGCCGAGCGGGGCATGGGTGACCTGATCGGCGCGCGGCAGTCCGGCGGGTTCGAGGTCCGGCATGCGCGCCTGCCCGACGATGAGGACCTGCTCCTGCGCACCCGCGACATCGCCGACGAGATCATTGCGGCGGATCCGGCATTGGTACGGAGCGAACATCAGCGGCTCCGGGAGCGCGCGCTGGCGCGGTTTCCTCGCGCGGTGGAGTTCTTCCGGACGGGATGACGGGCAGGGAGCGGCGCACGGTATCCGCCGACGCGCCGAAGTGCACACTCACGGGAGGAGCACGCCATGGAAGCTCGGACCGGCACGCAGGGACTCGCAGGCCAGGGAGCGCTCGGCAAGGCGACGATCGTGGGGACCCTGCTCCAGGTGGCGATGGTGGTGCTCGGCCACTACAGCGAGCCGGTGCGGAATGGCTTCGCTGTCGGCGGGACCGGCATCGCGGCGGTCACCGGGTACCCCTTCTCGCGCTGGGCCGGCCGCGCGAGCCGTGGCGGGTCGGCGAGCGGCGGCGCGATTGCGGGCGGCGTCGCGGGCCTGATCGGGACCATCGTTTCCGCGCTGCTCGGCGACGTGACGGGCCAGACCATCGGCATCGGCACGATCAGCTCCGTTGTGGCGGGCCTGCTGGGTGGGGCGGTGGGGCACCGGGGGCGCGCCTAGGCGCGCCCCCCGGGCGTCACCAGGCGACGCGAAGACCGAGGCGGGTGACGCCGTTCCGCACCGACACCTCCGGCTCGAACGGCACGTTGTCGGGCGGGGCCTTGGGCCGGGCGAATTCCCAGATGAACAGCGCGGCCGCGCCGAGGAACGCGGCCTCGCCCGTGACGAGGAAGGTGCGCGAGCGGCGGTCGAGCCGCAGCGTCTCCTGGTACAGCGCCTCGTTCACGGGGTCGATGTAGCTCCCCCCGGCGACATCGCACAGCGCCGGGTCCGTCTCGCAGCGCGCCTCGATCTCCTCGAAGACGCGGTCGGCGTCGCGGTGGGCGTCGGCCGCCAGGATGTTGAGTCCGATGGATGTGGCGAGCACCGCCCACTTGCCGTACTTGACGGGAGCGGGGCTCCGCTGGGCCGCCATGGCGCGAGCCGAGCAGAGGAGCAGCAGCAGGACGCCGAACCGGTGCAATGTCCTCATGGCCGGAACCGGTGCAGGTCGCCGTCGCCGCCCAGGGCGATGAAGCCGTCGGACAGCGCGACCGGATCCACGGTGATGTTCCAGGAGAGTCCCACCCGCCACACTTCGCGGCCGTCCGGCGCCAGGGCGCGCAGGAGACCGTCGGCCGCGCCGAAGACGAGCAGGTCACCGACCAGCGCCACCCCCGTGGTCACCGGGGCGCCGAGCGAGGCGAGGCGCTCCGGCCTGCCCTGCACGATGCGGTAGAGCGAGCCGATGCGGGTCACCGCCCAGACGGTATCGCCGCGGACGGCCAGGTCGCCCATCACGGGGGAATCGACCCGGGCGGTCCAGGCGGTGGCCAGGGTGGCGGGGTCGATCGCCACGACCAGTGAATCACCGGTCGGCGCCACGAGCCGGCCGTCGAGCAGGACCCAGCCGTCGAGCACCGGCCCCGGGCTCTCCCGGCGGTGGGTGGTGCGGCCGGCGGTGGTCTCGACGCGGAGCAGGGAATCCTGCGTCGCGATCACGAACGCATTACCGGCGCCGGCAGGGGCCACCCGCGACAGCCCCACCCGGCGCGCCCAGCGCTGGCGGCCGGTGCGCTCGTCGAGCGCGACGAGGTCGCCCCGGTTGTTCACCACGCCGACCAGGCCGTCGGCGATGCCCACGCCCGTGGTCGCCTCGCCCGACGACGTCTCCCAGAGGCGGAGGCCGCTCTCCACTTGCAGCGCGACGATGCGCCCCTGGGGCCGGTGGGTGGCGAGGTAGAGCACCGAGTCGCGGAGCGCTACGCCGCCGACCGCCGCTCCCGGGAGGCGGCGGCTCCAGCGTTCGCTGGCGTCGTCCACCGAGATCGCGCGCAGCACCCGGTCGGTCCCGGCGAGGAGCGCGGTCGAGCCGGTCACCACCAGCGGATCGGTGATGCCGCGGCCGGCCTTCACCGACCAGACTTCGGCGGGCGCGGCTCCCGCCGCCTCCGGCGCCACCTCGGGCGGAGGGGGGCGGAAATTGGCGCACGCCGCGTTGACGCTCATTCCCAGCGCCGCTAGACTCCAGCCTCCAATTCGCATCCCCATTCCAATCGTGGACGTGGCATGACGGTGGCGCAGATCGAGGAGCTTGGACCACTCGCCGGCAGCGACGTGCTGGTGCGCGGGTGGGTCGCCACGACCCGCTCGAGCGGGAAGATCGCCTTCCTCGTGCTCCGGGACGGCACCGGCTACCTGCAGGCCGTGCTCTCGAAGAAGGAAGTCGGCGACGACATCTGGGCCCTTTTCCAGGAGCTCACCCAGGAGACGAGCGTCGAAGTGACCGGCACGGTCCGGAGCGACGAGCGGGCGCCCGGCGGCGTCGAGCTGACCGTCCGCGGACTGAAGCGGCTCGGCGCCAGCGCCGACTTTCCCATCACTCCTAAAGAGCATGGGACGACTTTCCTCTTCGAGCATAGACACCTCTGGCTCCGCAGCCGGCGGCAGGTGGCCGTGGCCCGGGTGCGGCACGAGGTGGTGGACGCGATCCGGGACTTCCTCAACAGCAACGGCTTCACGCTGGTGGACACCCCGATCCTGACCGGCGCCATCGGCGAGGAGGCGGGGAACCTGTTCGCCACCGACTACTTCGACCTGGGCAAGGCGTACCTCGCGCAGACCGGCCAGCTCTACGGCGAGGCGGCGGCCGCGGCACTCGGCAAGGTGTACTGCTTCGGCCCCACCTTCCGCGCGGAAAAATCGAAGACGCGGCGGCACCTCACCGAGTTCTGGATGGTGGAGCCCGAAGTGGCGTTCAACGACTCGGACGCCAACATGAAGCTGCAGGAAGCGTTCGTGAGCTACATCGTCGGCCGCGCGCTGGAAGCGCGGAAGGAGGAGCTGAAGGAGCTCGAGCGCGACACGGCGCCCCTCGAGCGGGTCCAGGCGCCGTTCCCCCGGATCTCCTACACCGACGCGGTCACCCGCCTCAACGCCCTCGGGTCCGACATCGCCTGGGGGAGTGACCTCGGCGGCGACGACGAGACGCTGCTCGCCACGCAGTACGACCGGCCGGTGTTCGTCTTCAACTACCCGAAGGGCGTCAAGGCGTTCTACATGAAGGAGAACCCCGACGACCCGCGGACCGTGCTCAACAACGATTGCCTCGCGCCCGAGGGCTACGGCG
>CAMLLJ010000133.1 GCA_946480845.1 uncultured Gemmatimonadota bacterium | reverse complement strand
CGGGCTCGAGAAGCTCCCGGCCGATCGCTGGCCCGGCGCGGCCGGCTTCGCCGAAGCGCTCCAGGGGACATCCCGGGTTTCCGGCGGCGGCACTGTTGCGACCTGGTCGGGCGCCGCGCGCGCCCGCGGCGGATGGCGCGCCCGGCTGCGCGACCCGGTGGTGCTGTCGCTCGGACTCGTCGCACTCACCTGCGCGCTGCTGGCGGGATGGATGTGGCGCCGGGCCGCTCCCGCGGCGGGCGCCGGCACCGGCGAGGTGGTGCGCTTCGCCATCCCGGTGCCGCCGAGCGGGCAGACCAACTCGCTCGGATTCAGCAACCTGTCGATCTCGCTGGACGGGCGGATGCTGGTCTACATCGGGCAGGCCGCCGGGCGCCGGCAGCAGCTCATGGTACGTCGGCTCGACGAGGTCGACCCCCGGCCCCTCGCGGGCACCGAGGAAGCGAGCAACCCGTTCTTCTCGCCGGATGGGAAGTGGGTCGGCTTCGTGCGCGGCAACCAGCTCTTCAAGGTGCCGGTGGACGGCGGGAACCCGCAGTCGCTGGGGACCGCGCCCGGCACCTTCAACGGCGCGAGCTGGTCCTCGACCGGCGCAATGGTCGTCTCCGGCAACACGGCGATCTACCTGGTCCCGGAGACCGGCGGCGCGCCCCGCGAGCTGGGCAGCGGCAAACCGGAAGGCGAGCTCTACCGCGATGCCCCGCTCGTAATCGACGAGCTCGGCATCGTGCTCTACTCGAGCTGGTCGGCCAGCTCGACCGCGTCCGCGAGCATGGCCATCGCCTCGCTCGCCACGGGAGAATCGACGGTGCTCGACGTGCGGGGCGTCCACCCCCTCGGCATCCTGGACGGCGCGCTGGTCTACGTCACGACTACCGGCGTCCTGATGGCGGTTCCCGTGGACGTGGCGAAGCGCAAGGTCACCGGAACGCCGGTGCAGCTCCAGTCCGATGTCTCGGTCAACAACAGTACCGGTCTCGCAAGCGCGTCACTCTCGCGCAGCGGGACCCTCTTCTTCCAGAGCGGTACCCAGATGTCGCGCGTGGTGCTCGCCGGGGCGGACGGGAGCCGGCGCCTGCTCCTCGAGGAGCCCGCCGAGTATGCCTTCCCCAGGCTTTCGCCGGACGCCACCCAGCTCGCGATCACGGCCGGCGCCGGCGAGCGGCGCGACGTCTGGCTCCATGAACTGGGCGCCGGCACGCGCGCGCGGCTCACCACCGAGGGGAACTCCAACGAGCGCCCCGAGTGGAGCCCCGACGGGACGCGCGTGCTCTACCGGACCGACCGCGCCGCCCGCACCTCCATCTGGTGGCGCGCGGCCGACGGCAGTGCCGGCGCCGAGCCGCTGCTCACCGGCGAGCGCCTCGACGTGTTCGAGGCGGTGCTGTCGCCTGATGCGCGCTACATCGTCTACCAGCTCGACACCCTCGGCGCCGACCTCTACTACCGGGCGGTGTCCGGCGATTCCATGCCTCGGCCGATAGCCGCAAACCCCATCGCCGTCGAGACGATGCCCCGCCTCTCCCCCGACGGCCGCTGGGTGGCGTTCACCACCAACGAGTCGGGGCGCGACGAGGTCGTGGTACAGCCCTTTCCGGGGCCCGGCGGGCGGGTGCAGGTGTCGGCGGACGGCGGCAGCGAGGCGGTCTGGTCGCGCGATGGGACCCGGCTCTTCTATCGGAGCGACGGCCAGATCATGGCGGCGAGGCTCCGGCCCGGTCCCGGCTTCGCCATCGCGGCGCGCGATACCGTGTTCACCGACCGCTACGCCTTCGCGCCGAACCCGCACGCCAATTACGACGTGATGCCGGACGGCCAGCACTTCATCTTCCTCGAGCCGGCAAGCGAGGGGAGCATGGTCGTGGTATCGAACTGGCGCGCCGTGCTGCGCGAGCGCATGGCGGGGAACGCATCGCGATGAAGCCACGCGGATGACCGACACCACGACCCGCCTCTCCGCCGCCCTCGCCGACCGCTACCGCCTCGAGCGCGAACTCGGCGCGGGCGGCATGGCCACGGTCTACCTTGCGGAAGACCTCAAGCACCACCGCAAGGTGGCGCTAAAGGTCATGCGCGACGACCTCGCCCGCGCCGTCGGCGCCGAGCGATTCCTGAGCGAGATTCGCACCACGGCCACCCTCCAGCACCCTCACATCCTCCCGCTCTTCGATTCGGGCGAGATCACCCTCCCGACCGACCCGACCGTCCCGACCGTCCCGACCCTCTTCCTTGTCACCCCCTTCATCGACGGCGAGACCCTCCGCGCCCGCCTCGACCGCGAGGGCCGGCTGCCGGTGGCCGAGGCGATCGCCATCGCCCGCGAGGTTGCCGATGCGCTCGACTGCGCGCACCGCGCCGGCATCATCCACCGCGACATCAAGCCCGAGAACATCCTGCTGAGCCAGGGCCACGCGATCGTCGCCGACTTCGGCATCGCCCGGCCGGCGGCCGGAAGCGAGGGCCCGCGGCTCACCCAGACGGGCCAGACGATCGGCACGCCGGCGTACCTGAGCCCGGAGCAGGTGACCGATGAGCCGCTCGACGCGAGGAGCGATCTCTATTCGCTCGGCTGCGTCCTCTACGAATGCGTGACGGGCGAGCTGCCGTTCGCCGGGAGCGCCATGGCGATGCTCGCGCAGCGCGTCACCAGGGCGCCGCCGTCCGCCCGCGCCCGGCGGAGCGAGGTGACGCCCGCGCTCGACGCCGCGCTGCTCGCCGCCCTGGCCACCCGCGCAGCCGACCGGCCTGCGAGCTGTGGGGAGTGGGCCGCGAGTCTCGGTGCGGCCGCCGCGGGGCAGGGCTCGACGGCGCGGCGCGGGATCGTGGTCCTGCCGTTCGCCAACCACAGTCCCGATCCCGAGAACGAGTACTTCAGCGACGGCCTCACCGAGGAGCTGATCGGCGACCTCGCCGCGATCAGGTCGCTCCAGGTGATCTCGCGGACCTCGGCGATGCAGCTCAAGGGCACGACGAAGGACGTGCGCACCATCGGCCGCGAGCTCGGAGTGCGCTACGTCCTCGAGGGAAGCGTGCGCCGCGCCGGGACGTCGCTCCGGATCACGGCCCAGCTCATCGACGCCGCGACGGACGCGCAGCTCTGGGGCGCCAAGTACGGCGGCACCATCGACGACGTCTTCGAGGTCCAGGAGCGGGTGTCGCGCGAGATCGTGAGCGCCCTCGGCCTCACGCTCACCTCCGAGGAGGACCGGCGGCTCGCCCATCGCTCGATCGAGAACGTGCGGGCGTTCGAGTTCTACCTTCAGGCGCGCCAGGCGATGCAGCGCTACCAGCTCGAGCGCGGGAAGGCCCTCCTCGACCAGGCGATCGCGCTCGAGGGCGAGGTGCCCGCCCTGCGCGCGCTGCGGGCTTACGGCTGGTTCGCGCTGGTCCGGATGGGCGAGCATCGTGACGAGCCACTGGCCCGCGTCGAGGCCACGGCCACCGAGCTCATCGCCGACGCGCCCGACGCCCCGTTCGGCTACGCGCTGCGCGGGTTCGCCTGCTACGAGCGGGGCGACCTCGCGGGTGCCGTCCGCGCCTTCACCCAGGCGCTGGAGCGCGACCCCAACGATGCCGACGTCCTCTTCCAGCTGGGGATCTCGCTGCAGGCGGCGTTCCGGAACGCCGAGGGGGCGTCCGTCAGCGCACTGCTCAAGGAGCGGGACCCGCTGTCGCCCTACACCGAGCTGCTCGCGGGAGCGAATGCCTGGTTTGTCGGCCGCGCGGCGGACGCGATCCCCCATATCGAACGCGGCCTCGCAATCGAGCCCGAGTCGGTGATCACGCACTGGGCCCTCGGCTACAACTACGCGCTCGCGGGGCGCTGGGCCGAGGCGGCGCGCGAGGCGGAGTGGATGCAGCAGCGCGCGCCGCAGCTTCCCTACACGAAGCAGCTGCGCGGACTGGTGGCCGCACACGAGGGAAGGCACGACGAGGCGCTCACCATCCTCCGGACCGTGGACTGGGCGGCACTCGACGCGCACCACACCTTCCACCTGAGCGAGTCGTTCGCCATGGCCGGTGACACCGAATGGGCACTGGCCCTGCTCGAGCGCGCCGTGAACAATGGGTTCTATCCGCTGGATTTCATCGTGTCATGGTGCCCGTTCCTCGCGCCGCTCCGGCCGCTGCCCGCCTTCGACGCGATCGCCGCGCGCGTAGCGCAACGGGTCTCCGAGTTCGAGGAGCAGCTCGACCTCGAGCCCGAGGGGAGCCGCGCGTGACCGACACCACGACCCGCCTCTCGGCCGCCCTCGCCGACCGCTACCGCCTCGAGCGCGAGCTCGGCGCGGGCGGCATGGCCACGGTCTACCTCGCGGAGGACCTCCGCCACGGCCGCGAGGTCGCCATCAAGGTGCTGCATCCCGAGCTGTCCGCCGTGCTCGGGCCGGACCGATTCCTCGCGGAGATCAAGCTCACGGCGGCGCTCCAGCATCCGCACATCCTCCCGCTCTTCGACTCCGGTTCGGCCGACGGGCTCCTCTTCTACGTGATGCCCTACGTCGAGGGCGAGACGCTGCGCACCCGCCTCGATCGCGAGCGGCAGCTGTCGATCGGTGACGCGGTGCGCATCGCCACGGAGGTGGCCGACGCGCTGGGCTACGCGCACGGCCGCGGCGTGGTGCACCGCGACATCAAGCCCGAGAACATCCTCCTGCGCGACGGCCACGCGCTCGTCGCCGACTTCGGGATCGCGCTGGCGGTGAAGCAGGCGGGCGGCGAGCGGATGACCCAGACGGGCATGAGCCTCGGCACGCCGCAGTACATGGCGCCGGAGCAGGCGATGGGCGAGCGGAACGTCGATCTCCGGAGCGATCTCTACGCCCTCGCCGCGGTCACCTACGAGATGCTCGCCGGCGAGCCGCCCTTCACCGGTCCCACCGCACAGGCGATCGTCGCCAAGGTGATGACCGAGGACCCGAAGCCGCTCGGGCAGGTGCGACGGAGCGTGCCGGAGGCGGTCGAGGATGCCGTGCGCACCGGGCTCGAGAAGCTGCCGGCCGACCGGTTCGCCACGGCCGGTGAATTCACGGCGGCACTCGCCGGCGCGACGGGCGCCACCGCGGCCGGGATGACCCGCCGCGTGCCGGCGACGCGACGGCGGTCCGGCAGCAAGCTTCCGCTCCTGGCCGTCGGCGTCGCGGCGCTCGCGCTCGGCGCGCTCGGCGCCACCTGGCTGCGCCCCGTCCCGCCCGCCGACGCCATGCCCGCCCGCTTCGAGATCTCTGCGCCGGGTCTCGGTTTCTCACCCTGGCGCAACGTGAGCCTCAGCGCCGACGGCACCAGGCTGGTGTACTTCGTGGCCGGCCGCGGCGACGCGGGCGGACTCTACCTGCGGCCGCTCGACCAGCTCGAGCCGACCCAGATCCCCGGCCTCGGCGGCGCGGAGGCCGCCGACAATCCCTATCTCTCGCCCGACGGGCGGGAGCTCATGGTCAGCCGGCAGAACCAGTCGTACCGGATCCCCCTGTCGGGCGGCCAGGCGACCCCGCTCCCCGGCGTGCCGGAAGCGCCCTTCGCCGTGCTCGATGAGGCCGGCGGCGTCATCTACAGCGGCCTCGACGGCGGGCTCTGGCGCCTGCCACGCGGCGGCACGGCCGTCCAGGTCTCGACGCCGGACACCGCGGCGGGCGAGCGGCGGCAGCTCCTGAGCGATGTCCTGCCCGGCGGCCGCATCGCGATCGTCGGTGCCAGCGGGGGGACGGGGTTCGCCGGCCGGTTCTACACGCTCGACCTCGAATCCGGCGAGCGCCGGCCGCTCCTCGACACCGACCTGCGCGGCGCCTACTACGCGGGGCGCAACACGCTGGTCTACGTCACGGCCGACCAGATGCTGCACGGGATTCGCTTCGACCCCGACGCGCGGACGGTCTCCGGCGATCCGGTGCCGCTCGGCGGCCCCGTGGAAACCATGCCGCTCGGGACGCCGCGCGTCACGGTCTCGCGCACGGGCACCGTCGTGTATGCGCCGCGCAACCCGGCCGAGCTGGTCGTCGTGGACCGGAGGGGCGTGGCGCAGCCGATGCTCGCGCGCACCGCCGAGTACCACAATCCCCGCTTCAGCCCGGACGGGCGCTCGGTCTCGGTGGACATCAATGAGTCCACCGGCCGCGACGTCTGGGTGCTGTCGCTCGACCAGGGGACGCTCACGCGCGCCACCTTCGACAACGACGGGCACGACGCCATCTGGTCGCGGGACGGGCGCTCGCTGGTCTACGTGGCCACCCGCAACGGGCGGATCGTGCTGCTGCGCTCCCGGCTCGACGGCGGGCCCGGCGAGCAGCTCGCGTCCGACGTCGCGGCAGCCCCGGGCGCCTGGCTCGCCGACGGGCGCCTGGTCACGGTGACCGCCGCGGAGGCGGAGCGGCGCGGGTGGAACCTCATGGCGGACTCGGGCGGCCGGCTGGTGCCCTTCCTGGTGACCAACTTCAGCGAAGGCTGGGTCTCGACCTCTCCCGACGGACGCTGGCTCGCGTACGCATCCGACGCGTCGCGACGCTACGAGGTCTATGTGGCGCCGGCCGGCGGGGGCGCGAGCCGCATCCAGGTCTCCGTCGGCGGCGCGCTCGAGTCGGTCTGGGGTGCCGACGGCAGGACGCTGTACTACACCTCCACCGATACCCGCGAGCTGATGGTTGCGCACCTCGAGCTCGCGCCGGTGCCGCGGGTGGCGTCGCGCGAGGCGCTGTTCAGCCTCGACGATTTCGTCGGAGGCGAGCCGCACGCGAACTTCGACGTCGCGGCCGACGGGCGGGTCGTCATGGTGCGCCGGCGGCAGACCCCGAGGCTGGTCCTCATCCAGAACGCCGACCGCCTGCTGGCGGCGGGGACGCCGTGACCGACACCGCCACGCGGCTCGCCGCCGCCCTCGCCGACCGCTACCGCCTCGAGCGCGAGCTCGGCGCGGGCGGCATGGCCACGGTCTACCTCGCGGAGGACCTCAAGCACCACCGCCACGTCGCCATCAAGGTGCTGCATCCCGAGCTCTCCGCCGTGATCGGCTCGGAGCGGTTCCTCAAGGAGATCGAGCTCACCGCCAACCTCCAGCACCCGCACATCCTGCCGCTCTACGATTCGGGCGCGGCCGACACCTTCCTCTACTACGTCATGCCGTACATCGACGGCGAGACGCTGCGGGTGCGGCTTGAGCGCGAGCGCCAGCTCCCGGTGGCCGGCGCGGTGCGCATCGCGAAGGAAGTGGCCGACGCGCTGGAGTATGCCCATCGCCGGAGCGTGGTGCATCGCGACATCAAGCCGGAGAACATCCTGCTCCAGGGCGGGCACGCACTGGTGGCGGACTTCGGCATCGCGCTCGCCGTCCAGCAGGCCGGCGGCGCCCGGATGACGCAGACCGGCATGAGCCTGGGCACCCCGCAGTACATGTCGCCGGAGCAGGCGATGGGTGACAAGGCCGTGGACCACCGCGCCGACATCTACGCGCTCGCGGCCGTCACCTACGAGATGCTCGCGGGCGAGCCGCCGTTCAGCGGCGCGTCGTCCCAGGTGATCGTCGCCAAGGTGCTGACCGAGGACCCGAAGCCGCTGGTGCTCCAGCGGCGGAGCATTCCGGACGCCGTGGAGCGGGCGATCCTCACCGGGCTCGAGAAGCTCCCGGCCGACCGGTTCGACACGGCGGCCGAGTTTGCCGCCGCGCTCGAGGCGGAAACGCCGGCGCGGGCCTCAGCGGCGCATGCGAAGGCGCCGGAG
>CAMLLJ010000132.1 GCA_946480845.1 uncultured Gemmatimonadota bacterium | reverse complement strand
CGCTCACCTCGACCGGCTCGAGCTCGGCGTAGGGATTGAGCGCGCCGGTGCGGCCCACGTTGATGCGGATGGCGCGGAGCTGCGTCACCGCCACCTCGGGCGCGAACTTCCGGGCAATGGCCCAGCGCGGCTCGCGGCCGCCGACGATGCCCAGCTCGCCGTGCAGGCGGAGCTGGTCCACCTTGACCACCATGCCGTCGGCCTGGAAGGGCAGGGTCGGCAGCAGCTTCTCGAACTGCGGCACCGCCTCCTGCACCGCGGCGAGGTCCGGGAGCCTCTGCCGGTGCGGCTCCACCGGAAAGCCCCACGCTGCCAGCTGGTCGAGCACCTCCGCGTGCGTCGCCGCGTCGAGGCGCCCTTCGAGCGCCTCGATCGAGAAGGCGAAGATGCGCAGGCGCCGTTTCCGGGTGATCTCGGGATCGAGCTGGCGGAGCCCGCCCGCCGCCGCGTTGCGCGGGTTGGCGAAGAGCTGCTCCCCCTCCCGTTCCCGCGACGCGTTGAGCCGCTTGAAGCTTTCGTACGGCATGTACACCTCGCCCCTCACCTCCATCAGGCCGGGCCACCCCTTGCCGCGCAGCACCAGCGGCACGTCGCCCACGGTGCGGAGGTTCGCGGTCACGTCCTCGCCGATCACGCCGTTCCCGCGGGTGGCGCCCATGACGAAGCGGCCGCCGGCATAGGTCAGGTTGACGGCGGCCCCGTCGATCTTCACCTCGACGACGTAGCCCGCCTCGCGCACCTCGGGGGAGTTGCGGGCGTTCCGCTCCTCCCACTGCGCCAGCTCCTCTGCGTCGAAGGCGTTGGCGAGCGAGAGCATGGGGCGGCGGTGCGGGTGCTTGGCGAGCGCCGAGGCGGGCTCGGCGCCGACGCGGCGGGTGGGGCTGTCGGCGGACTGCAGGTCGGGGTGGGCGGCTTCGATCTCGCGCAGCTCGCGGAAGAGCGCGTCGTACTCGGCGTCGGCGATCGTGGGAGCGTCGGCGACGTAGTAGGCCTGGTTCGCTTCGTCGATGCGGCGGCGCAGCTCTTCCGCGCGCGCGGCGAGCGCCTTTCGCCCGCTCGCCGCCGTCACCGTCCGGTGGCCTCCTGGGACAGCACGGCCATGGTGACGCCCACGAGTCGCTCGATCTCTTCGGCGCTCGCCTTGGCGAGCGCGTCCTCCGACCACGGCCCGTCCCGGTCGGCGAAGGCGTCGAGGAGGCGGCGGAGGTAGCCGACCAGTGCGGCGCGCTCCCGCTCGCGGTTCCGGACCGGGGCCGGCTCGCCCTTCCGCTCCTGCAGCCGCTCGAAGCGGTGGGCATTGCGGAGCGCGCGCGCGGTGAGGCTGGCGACCACCTGGCAGAAGCGGACATCGGCGTCCGAGAACGGGGCGCCGTCGCGGAAGGTGCGCAGGAAGATCGCGCCGATGGAGGCGCCCCGCCACGTGATGGGGACGACGGTGATGGACTTGACCCGCCTGGTGGACAGCGCGCCGCGCACGTGGCGGAGTGTCGTGTCGGTGGTGACGTCGTCGATGTGGACGGTCTGGCCGGTCTGGAGCGCCTGGCGGAGCTCCGGGTAGCGGTCGAGGTCCACCACGTAGTTGCGGATGCTCGGGTCCTCGTAGCTCGCCACCAGGCGCACCGTGCGCCCGCCCCGCTCCGCCAGGAAGATCGACGAGCGGTCCAGCCCGAAGGCCTCGCCCAGCCGGCGGGCCACGGCCTGCACGATATCGACGAAGTGCAGCGAGCCGCCGATCTCCTGGAGGATCTCGATCACGGCCAGCAGGTGGCGCCGCTCGTGCTCGAGGGCGTTCACCCGCGCCTGGAGCCGGTCAACGTCGTCGTGTGGTACCGCACCGAGTGAGGTCATGGGCCCGATCCGCAGGGGGAATTGGGAGCCGGAAGATAAGCCGGAACGGCGGGCCCGGAAACCGTGGCGCGCGTGCCGCAGGGATGTCAAAGAGCTTGGCATGTCGGATTCATTGACGGTCGCCACAGGGAGGATCCGTGCGCGGAGTTGACTGAGACCGCACGGCGGATACGTTCCATCGAAGCGCGAATGCCGTTCCAGCGCCTCCGGCGGGACCGGGGGCCATGGCCGCAATTCCAGCAAGCGAGGCAGTACATGGACCATCATGACGACGAGTCGGGCCGCGGATCGGGCAGCCTGATCGCGGGAATCGTGATCGGCGCGCTGATCGGCGCCGGCATTGCGCTGCTCGCCGCGCCGCACAGCGGCGAGGACACGCGCCGCCAACTCTCCCGGCGTGCGCGCGGCCTCCGCGACGACGCCGCCGAGCGGTTCGACGACCTGTCGCTCCGGGCCCGGCGCGAGCTGAAGCGCCGCCGCCGCCAGCTCCGCGAGCGGCTCGAGGACGGTGTGGACACCGTGCGCGAGCGCATCGGCGATCGCGACTGACCCACCGTGCCAGCACGAAGGGGCCCCGCGCCGGGGCCCCTTCTGCATATCCGGTGGTCACTCGTCCGTCCTGCCCTCGATGGACCGGAGCAGCGCTGCCGCCTCCCGCTGGTGGTCCTCATCGCCGTAGTCGAGCGGCGGCAGCTGGACGACCTCCTCGAGCTGGGCGCGCGCATCGGCATAGCGGTGCCGGTCGATGTAGACGGTGGCCAGGTCGAGCCGGTGGAAGGGCCGGCGCGGGTTCAGCTCGACCGCCTTCTCCAGGTTGCCGATGGCCGCTTCCCACGACGCTTCGTTGAAGATCCGGGCGCCCAAGAACGTCCTGGCGAAGAACTTCTGGATGCCGCTCAGCCGCATGATCTCGGCGTTCCAGCGCCCCAGCACGTGGTAGGCGCCGTCGTGGCTCGGCCTCAGCTCGATGGCACGGAGCGCCTCGGAGCGGATCGTGGCCGCCAGCCGGATCCGCTCCTTCTTGCTGCGGGTAAGCGCCGTCCGGCCCACGGCGTTGGCGAGCGCAAAGTGTCCGTCGGCGTCGTCCGGCCTCGCCGCCACGGCCCGGCGCGCATACACTTCGGCCAGGGCGTACATCGAGTCGCGGGGCGCGGAGCGCACCTGCTCCGGCACCTCCTGCGCGATGTCGATGAGCGCCAGCGCGCCCTGCCAGTTGGCGAGGTAGTGCGTCGAGTCCACGGCGAGCGCCGCCTGGAAGTGAATGAGCGCGGCGCGCGGGTCCCGCGCCTCGCGCGAGGAGGCGCCCAGTGCCGCCAGCTCATCGGCACCCAGGCCCGCGGCGTCCTGGGCCAGGCCCGGACGCGCGAGCGCTGCCAGCGCCACGATCGCAAGGACCGCATTCCGCATTGTCCACTCCGCTGCAGGTCCGACCGCAAAGGCGGCCCCGAATGGTGATCCCGGCACTCATCGAGCGCAAACGGGACGGCGCGGCGCTCGCTCCCGGCGAGTGGCGCTCGCTGATCGCGGCCTACGTCGCCGGGAACGTGCCCGACTACCAGATGGCCGCCCTGCTGATGGCCGTCTTCTTCCGCGGGCTCGAGCCGGCCGAAATCGAGGCGCTCACCGAGGCGATGCTCGCCAGCGGCGATCGGCTCGACTTCGCCGGCATCGGGCGGCCGGTCGTGGACAAGCACTCGACCGGCGGCGTGGGCGACAAGACGTCTTTGCTCCTCGCGCCGATGCTGGCCGCCTGCGGCTGCGCCGTCCCCATGATGTCCGGCCGCGGCCTCGGCCACACGGGCGGCACGCTCGACAAGCTCGAGGCGATACCCGGCTTCCGCATCGACCTGTCGCTCGAGGCCGCGCAGGCGCAGGTGCGGCGGCTCGGCTGCGCCCTCATCGGGCAGACGCCGGAGATCGCGCCGGCGGACAAGCGCCTCTACGCCCTTCGCGACGTGACCGGGACCGTCGAGTCGATCCCGCTGATCGCGGCGAGCATCATGTCCAAGAAGCTCGCCGAGGGCCTCGATGCCCTCGTTCTCGATGTAAAGACGGGCAGCGGGGCCTTCATGCCACAGCTCGACGACGGGATCGCGCTGGCGCGGACGATGATCGGGCTGGGCGAGGCCCGCGGGTGCCGCACCGTCGCGCTGATCACGGCGATGGACCGGCCGCTGGGCCGCGCGTGCGGGAACGCCATCGAGGTGGAAGAGGCCATCGAGGGCCTCAGGGGCAGGGGACCGGCCGACCTCATGGAGGTCACCATGGCGCTCGGCTCCGAGATGCTGCTGCTGGGCGGCCTCGCCCGGGAGCCGGCTGCGGCTCGCTCGATGCTCGCTGGCGTCATCGAATCGGGCGCCGCGCTCGAGCGGTTCGCCCGGATCATCGAGGCGCAGGGCGGGAATCCCCGCGTCGTGGACGATCCGGCGGTGCTCCCCCAGGCCCCGGTCTCGCAGGTCTGGGAGGCGCCGCGGGACGGCGTGGTGGAGTCGGTCGAGCCGCGCCCGATCGGTCGCGCGCTCACTGCGCTCGGCGGCGGGCGGATGGCGGTCAGCGACGACATCGACCCCGCCGTCGGCTTCATGATCACTGCGCGGCCCGGCGACCGGGTGACCCGCGGCGATCCGCTGGCGACGATCTACGCCCGAAGCGAACCTGATGCCGCCCGGGCGGCGGCGGCGCTCGAGGCTGCCATCCGGATCGGTGAGCGCGCAGCCCCGCTGCCGCTCGTGTCGCACCGCATTTCATCCACTGGAGTCGAGCCGCGATGACCGGAGCGATCATCGGACTGCTGGCGGGAATCGCCCTGCTCGTCTGGGTGCTGCGGCGTGCCGGCGCTCCGAGGCGGGAGGCGCCCGTTATCGATCATGAGGAGCTGGAAGCCGCGGAGCGTGACGTGCGAGACCTGGATATCGGCGCGCAGCCCGGGGACGATCAGCCCGGTGACGACTGGGGGCCCGGCACCGGCTCGCCGGCGGCACGCTGACCGGCGCGCCGCCCGGCGCGCCACACCGCCAGACCGAGCGCGCCCTGGATCGGCAGCGCCAGGGCGATGATCTCGCCGTTCACCTGCTGCACCAGCGGCAGCGCCTTCCAGAGCAGCCCGCCCAGGGCCAGCAGGGCCACGCCACTCGCCACCCTGACCGTCCAGCGCCCCGGGCCGCTGCGCGTCCCGAGCCCGGGGAGCAGCGGCGCGAGCAGCAGCGACAGCGGCGAGAGCTGGAAGAGGTTCTGGTTCGCGTACGCCGCCGCGTGATCGGTGAATGCCCACAGGTATGCCAGCGCGAAGCCCGCCAGCCCGGCCACCACGCTCCAGCCGATCCCGATGATCCGGAAGCCGATCCGGGCCGCTCCGCTGCTGCGTGACCGCTCGCCGAGCAGCAGCAGCAGTACGCCGATCGCCACACCGGCCCCGAGATACCGCGGCCACCACACCGGCGGCTCGGCGGGGGGCGCGGGGGCGGTGCTCACGTATTCGGTCGCTTCCGAGCGGACCAGCGGGCGGGTGCCGCCGCCGGGAGTCGGGACCTGGATCGTGCGCAGATGGTCGCGCAGCGCGAGCGGAAGGAACATCTCCTCCCACGCGGAGATCGGCCGGTCGGTGGCAGGGCCGAGGCCGATGTTGAGGCCGGTGTAGGCGATGGGATCGGCTGCGGTGAGCCGGCGCGTATGGGAGCGCCACGTCGTGCCGGTGGGGACATCCGTGGTCTGCGCCTCGATCTGACCGCCCAGCACGCGATCGATCGCATCGCGCACGCGGGTCGAGCAGTTGTCGAGGAAGTAGTCGTAGCCGTAGTACTTGTTCTCCTCCCGCGAGTTCCACTCGAGGAAGTCCTTGAGCGCCAGCTTCTGCGCCGGCGTGAGGTCGAGCTCCTGGCTCCAGACGGAGCGATCGGCGCGGATGTAGGCGCCGATCTCGCGGTCGGCGCGGTGACCTTCGGTCCAGTACGGCGGCCGTCCCTGCGCGAAGCGCAGGAAGAACCGCTCGGCGCCGAAGTCGAACATCCCGTAGTTGTAGGTGGTGTCGGCGCCGGAGGCGGCATCGGTCACCCGGATGGCGTTGTGCCCGAAGCGCTCCCAGACGGCGGTGCCCGGCCCCATCGTGATCACCGAGATGGTGAGCTCGGCCCCGGGCTCCGGTGGCGCCTGGGCCCGGACCGGCGCGGTGGACGCCACCGTAAACACGGCGGCGGCAGCGAGGATGTGGCGTCTCACTCGGGGCGGGGCGGCCGCTCGCCGTCCTCCGGCACGTCCGGCTCGGCCTCCTCGAAGAGCACCGGCCGCTGGGAGAGCCCGCGCCGGAGCGCGCGGACGTCGGCCTGGCTGCCCGGGCCCCAGATCGCCAGCACCGCCATCGCGCCGTAGACCGGGAGGTGGCCGACCAGCTCGCGCCAGCCGAAGGCCGCGAGCGTCAGGTTGAACGGGAGCCAGAGCGCGACGATGCCCAGGCGGACGTAGCTGTTGGTGATCAGCAGGAGCCCGGCGAGCAGCTCGACCGTGCCGGCGGCCAGCAGGAAGGTCCGGTCGTCCATCGGCACGCCCAGCGACGGCATGAAGTTCACCGGGTAGCGCTCGAGGAACGCGAGCCCGAGCGGCAGGTTCCAGAGCTTTTCGGTGAAGGCGAGCGTCGCGAGTGACACGCCGGTCCCGATGCGGAGCGGCGTCATCGCCTGGTCGAGGCGCCGGAGCCGGGGGAGGCCTCGGCGGGCGTGCAGCAGCGCGTCCACCGCGAACGGGCCCCGGCCCATGATCGCGAGCGAGAGCGCAATACCGGGCACGATGGCCTGCTCCAGCATGAGCACCGGGCCGAAGGCGACCATGCCCGCTGCCCAGAGGCCCGCCAGTGCCAGCGCCGCGGCACGGGTGAAGGCGCCATAGAAGAGCGCCAGCGCGATCCCGATCTGGAGGACGGACGCAGCGGCCGCGAACGGCGACTGCAGGGGAACCGCACCAGGCGCCCGCAGGATGAGGTTCGGCGCGAACAGCTCGACGTTGATGCCGCTCACCACCAGCGGCACCGCGAGATGGATGGCGAGGATGGCGGGCAGGGAACCGTACAGGATCGCGAGCGACTGCTCGTTGGCGCCGAGGCCGAGCGGGCCCGGCACCGGCTCGGGCGTCCGGCGCCGGCTCAGGAACCAGGCCACGGCGGCAATGCCGGCGGCGATCGCGGTGGCGGTGAGCGCGCCGGGATCGGTCACGCCGCGCCAGGTGAGCGGGAACGGGCCGCTGTCGATGAACCAGCGTTCGTGGAGGAGGGTCACCCCGGAATGATAGCGGGGCCGGCGCGCGCCCCGCTCACACGTCCAGGTTGCTCACGTACTTCGCGTTCCGCTCGATGAACTGCCGGCGCGGCTCCACCTCGTCACCCATCAGCTCGTCGAAGAGCTTCGAGGCCTCCACCGCGTCCTCCATCGTGACCCGGAGGATGGTCCGCGTCTCCGGGTTCATCGTCGTCTCCCAGAGCTGGCCCGGGTTCATCTCGCCCAGACCCTTGTACCGCTGGATCATCACGGTCCCCTTGCCGTCCGGCCCCGCCAGGCGCTTGACCGCCTCCTCGCGCTCGGCCTCGGTATAGGCGTAGATCGGCGCCTTGTCCTTCGACGCGCCCCGCGAGACCCGGTAGAGCGGCGGCTGGGCGATGTAGACGTAGCCCGCCTCGACCAGCTCCTGCATCTGCCGGAAGAAGAAGGTCAGCAGCAGCGTCCGGATGTGCGCGCCGTCCACGTCGGCGTCGGTCATGATGATGATCTTGTGGTAGCGCGCCTCCTCCAGCTTGAAGTCCTCCTTCACGCCGGTGCCGATCGCCGTGATCATCGAGCGGATCTCCTCGTTGCCGAGGATCTTGTCGATGCGGGCGCGCT
>CAMLLJ010000131.1 GCA_946480845.1 uncultured Gemmatimonadota bacterium | reverse complement strand
TCATCGACTTCATCTCCTGCGCCTACGACATGCTCACCAACTACGTGGCCACGGCACGCTACCGCGCGTTCCTGCCCTGCCCGATGGTGGTGCGCGGCCCGAGCGGCGGCTACGTGCGCGGCGGCCCGTTCCATTCGCAGAACCCCGAGGCCGCCTTCCTGCACACCCCGGGCCTCAAGATCGTCTATCCGGCGACCGCGAGCGATGCCAAGGGCCTGCTGAAGAGCGCCATCCGCGACGAGGACTGCGTGCTCTTCTTCGAGCACAAGTACCTCTACCGGCGCATCAAGGAGCGGATGCCGGAGGGGGAGCACCTGGTGCCGATCGGCAAGGCACGCACGGCCCGCGACGGGCGCGATCTCTCGATCATCACCTACGCCGCGACCGTCTGGAAGGCGCTCGAGGCCGCCGAGCAGCTGGAGCGCGAGGACGGGCTCTCGGTCGAGGTGATCGACCTCCGCTCGCTGCTCCCCATGGACGACGAAGCGATCGTCGCGACGGTGAAGAAGACCAATCGCGTCCTGATCGTGCACGAGGATACGGTGACGGGCGGCATTGCCGGCGAGATCACCGCCCGCATCAACGACCTCGCCTTCGAATGGCTCGATGCCCCCGTCAAGCGCGTCGCCGCCCACGACGTCCCGCTCCCCTACGCCCCGGCCCTTGAGGACTTCGTCCTGCCGCAGACCAGCGACGTGGTGCGGGCGGCGAGGTGGGTGGCGGCGTACTAAGGGGTTCAGGGGTCAGGGGTTAGGGCTCGGGGAGGAGATACCGGGCCGGCGGCGGTCCGGGTTCGGGGCGGCAGGCGCTGCATGCGGTTAGATTTGGCTCGTCTGAGGGCTTGGGTGTCCCCGCCGTGCTACCCTGGTCCCTATCCCCCAACCCCTAGCCCCTGCTCTCCATGGCCCGCATCGACGTCATCATGCCCCAGATGGGCGAATCCATCGCCGAGGGCACGCTATCGAAGTGGCTGAAGAAGGTCGGTGACGCGGTCAAGCGCGACGAGCCGATCTTCGAGATCTCGACCGACAAGGTGGACGCCGAGATTCCCGCGCCGAATGCCGGGGTGCTGGCCGAGATTCTCGTGAAGGAAGGGGAGACCGTTGCGGTGCAGACGGTCGTGGCACGCATCGAGACGGAGGCCGGCGCCGCCGCGTCGGCGCCGGCTGCGGCGCCGGAGGCGCCAAAGTCCGCTCCTGCGGCACCGGCGCCCGCGCCCGCAGCGGCCGCGAGGCCGGCTCCAACTGCGCCGGCTTCCCCGGCCACTCCGGCGCCGGCGCCCGCCGCCGCTCCCGCCGCCTCGGCCGCACCGACCCATCCACCCGCCGTGAACGGCTCGGAGTCCGCTGAGGAGCGCCTGCGGCGGCGCTCGACGCCGCTGGTCCGCAAGATGGCGGCCGAGCACAATCTCGACATCAGCACCATTCCCGGCTCCGGTCTTGCCGGCCGGGTGACGAAGAACGACGTGCTGGGCTATCTCGAGAGCGGCGCGGCCGCCGCGCCCGCTCCTGCCGCTCCCGCGGCGGCTCCGGGCCGGCCCACCGCCCCCGCCGCGGCCCCGGCGCCCGCCATGCAGCCGGCCGCCGTGGTCCATCCGGCCGTCGATCCGTGGGAGGGTGACCGGGTCGAGCCGTGGTCCCGCATCCGCAAGCTCACCGCCGACCACATGATCATGTCGCGCCGCGTGTCGGCGCACGTGAACACCATCTTCGAGGTGGACTACACCCGCGTCGGCCAGCTGCGCGCGCAGAAGAAGAAGGAGTACGCCGAGCGGGGCGTGAACCTGACCTACCTGGCGTTCATCGCCAAGGCGGTGGCCGACGGGCTCCGCCGGCATCCGGGCCTCAACGCCGCGGTGGCGCAGGAGAGCACCATCTACCGCCGGGACATCAACCTCGGCATCGCCGTCGCGCTCGACTGGGGACTCATCGTCCCGGTGATCAAGCGCGCCGATGAGCTCTCGCTGCTTGGCGTCGCGCGGGCGATCAACGACCTGGGCGAGCGGGCCCGCGGCAAGAAGCTGAACCCGGACGAGGTCCAGCGCGGGACGTTCACCATCACCAACCCCGGGGTGTTCGGCTCGGTCATCGGCACGCCGATCATCAACCAGCCGCAGGTCGCGATCCTCTGCGTCGGCACGATCGAGAAGCAGCCGGCGGTGGTGACCGTGGACGGCACCGACAGCCTGGCGATCCGCACCCGCGGCATGCTCTCGCTCGCGTTCGACCACCGGATCGTGGACGGGGCCGACGCCGACCGCTTCATGGCGGACGTCAAGGCGACGCTGCAGGGGTTCCCCGAGAGCGCGGTGTGAGGTGAGCCGCACGCTCACCGCCGCGCGTGCCATGGTGCGGCCCGGGCAGGCCGACGCCTACCGCAGGCTGCTCGCGCGCCGCGCCGCCGCGGCGCGGGGGCGTGGCGCCAACTTCTGGGTCTTCCGCAATCGCGAAGTGCCGGACGCGTTCCTCGAGTTCACCGAGGCGGCGGACGGCTCGGCGGGCGCCCGCACTGCGGAGGAAATTGCCCTCGAATCCCAGCTGCGGAAGCTCGCCGAGTACGGGCCCGACGCCGAAGAGGTCTGGGAAGAATTTCAGCTGGCGGGCGCCGACGCCCCGCCGAAGGGAACCTGACGGATATGCCGCGACGCATCATCGAGGCGGACGGGGTCCAGTGGCTGGTGGACGTGAGCGGCCGGCTCACCCAGTACACCCGCGACGAGCACGGCCTGGTCTTCAGCCGGGTCGGGAACCGGAGGGAGCGGCGGGTGACGCGCTATTCGCCGCTCGGCTCCAAGAGCCGTGAGCTGTCGCTCGCGCAGCTGAGCGACGCGGAGCTGCGCGAGCTGCTCCTGCACAGCCAGCCCGCGCGCACCGCGCCCGAGCTGGGGTACCGGCGCTGAGCACCGCGGCCCCGCGGGCGATGATCGACCTCCACCTGCACTCCACGGCGTCGGACGGCCAGCTCGAGCCGGCCGCCGTCGTCGAGCATGCCGCGCGCGTCGGGCTGAGCGCGATGGCGCTCACCGACCACGACACGATCGCCGGCGTCGCGGCGGCGCAGGAGGCCGGCGCGCGGCTCGGCGTCCGGGTGATCGGCGGCTGCGAGTTCTCCGTGGCCGCGCCCTGGGGCGAGATGCACGTGCTCGGCTACTTCCTGCCGGCGGGCTCGGACGAGCTCGATGCCTTCCTCACCGCCTGCCGCGAGGACCGCATCCGCCGGGGCCGGGCGATGGTGGAGCGCCTGCAGGCCCTGGGCGTGGCCATCAGCTTCGCCGATGTGCTCGCGGTGAGCGGAGGCGGCGCGGTCGGCCGGCCGCACGTGGCCCGTGCGCTCGTCCGCATCGGTGCCGCTCCCGACGTGAACGGCGCGTTCGACCGCTACCTCGGCCGCAATCGGCCCGCCTTCGTGGAGAAGGCGCTTCCCGCCTTCCGCGACGTCGCCCGTATCGTGCATGCGGTGGGCGGGCTGGTCTCGGCGGCGCACCTCAAGGACCGCGCGACGCGCGGCGTCCTCGAGCGCTTCCGCGCCGACGGGCTCGACGCCGTCGAGGTGCGCCACCCGAGCCACGGGCCGGACCAGCGCAACCGCCTCACCAGCCTGGCGCTCGGCCTCGGGCTGCTGCGCACCGGCGGCAGCGACTGGCACGGCGAGACGCTGATCGACGGCTCGCACGGCGCCATCGGGTCCCAGGACGTGCCGGCCGAGTGGCTGGGGGCCCTCGAGGGCCGGCTCGCGGCATGAGCGGGAGCCGATGAGCGCCGGTCACGATTTCGCGGGCAGGGTGGTCCTCGTGACCGGCGTCGGCCGCGCGGGCCAGATCGGCAACGCCGTCGCCCTCGCCTTCGGCGAGGCCGGGGCGCGCATCGTGGCCTGCGACCGCGACGCCGTCGGCGTGGCGGCCCGCGTGAAGGAGTTCTCCGCGCGCGGCATCGAGGCGCGCCCGGCCGCGGGCGACCTCACCGAGCCCGACATCGCGGCCCTGGCCGTGGAAGTGGCGGTCCGCCACTTCGGGAAGCTCGACGTGGTGATCAACCTCGCCGGCGGGCTCACCACGTACGGCCCCGTCGAGGGCACGACGGAAGCGGCGTTCGACCGCGAGATCGCCATCAACCTCAAGACCGCCTTCCTCGTCTCCCAGGCGGCCATCCCCGCGCTCGAACAGTCGCGCGGCAGCATCGTCAACTTCGCCTCCATCGCCGTCGAGCAGCCGGCGGCCAACCTCGCCGCCTACACGGCCGCCAAGGCCGGGATCGCCGGGCTCACCCGGGCGCTCGCGGTGGAGCTGGCGCCGCGCGGCATCCGGGTGAACGCGGTGGCGCCGAGCACGGCGCGCACGGCGGAGAACATCGCGGCCGCCGGCGCGGATGCGCACTACGTCGAGCTGGAGAGCATCACCGATGCGGTGCTCTTCCTCGCGAGCGACGCGGCCTCCGGCATCACCGGCCGGGTGCAGCCGATCACCGGGAGCTGAGGTGCAGCTCGAAGGCCGCGTGGCCCTGGTCACCGGCGCGGGGCAGCGGCTCGGCCGGGCCTTCGCGGCGGCGCTTGCCGGACGCGGGATGTCGCTGGCGCTCCACTACAACGCATCGATGGGCGGCGCCGAGTCGCTGCGCGACGAGATCCGCGCCGCGGGCGGCAAGGCCGAGTGCTTCGCGGCGGACCTCACCGACGCCGGCGCCGCGCGGGACCTGCCGGCCACGGTGGCCCGCGCGATGGGCGGGCTCGACGTGCTGGTCAACTCGGCGGCGGTCATGCACCGGATCGCCTTCGAGGAGACGACCGTCGGGCAGTACGACGCCATCATGGACCTCAACCTCCGCTCGCTCTTCTTCCTCACCCAGGGCGCCGCGCCCGCCCTGCGGCGCGCCCGCGGCAAGGTCGTCAACATCGCCGACCTGGGCGGCCTCGAGCCGTGGCCAAGCTATCCCGTGCATTCCCTCAGCAAGGCGGGCGTGGTGATGCTCACCAAGGTGCTCGCCCGCGTGCTGGCGCCCGAGGTCACCGTCAACGCGATCGCCCCGGGCACCGTGCTGGTGCCCGACAGCTACGACGAGGCCCAGCGCGACCGCCTCGCCCGCGACACGCCGCTCCGCCGGCTCGGCACGCCGGCGGACGCCACCGGCGCGCTCCTCTTCCTGCTCGAGGACGCTGATTTCGTCACGGGCGACGTCCTGGTGGTGGATGGCGGACGCGTCCTCCGCTGAGCCCGCGGCGCCGGCACATTTCCGGGACATCGCGATCGTGGGGGGCGGCTGCTACGGCACGTTCTACGCCGCGCAGCTCGAGCGCGCGCGCGCCCGCGGGAAGGCGTCGTACCGGCGGCTGCTGATCGTGGACCACGATCCCGCCTGCCGCGCCGCTACCGAGCCCGGCCTGGGCGCGGCCGAGCTGGTGATCGAGGACTGGGGTGGGTACTTCGACCGCTGGCTCGCCGGGGAGGCCGGTGCGGGCGACGCGATCGTACCGTCGCCTCTCATGCCGCACCTCATGTACGAGTGGCTGTTGCGCCGCGCGAGGCGGCGCTGGCCTGGTCGCCCGGTCGAGTCGCATGCCGTCGAGGCGGAGGCCGGGACGCCCTATGACCTCCTGGCACCGGACGGGACACGGTTTGCCTCGTTCGCCGACTGGCTCTGCCCGGTGCACTGCATCGAGCCGTCGCTCTGTCCCGTCATCCGGGCGCCGCGGACCTGGGAGATGTCGGACACGCTGTCCGTAATGAGGCGGCGGATGGCACCGGCGGCGGGGGACACCATCGTGCCGGAGCCCGTGGTGTTCCGGTGCAGGCACCGTGTCTACGGGGTAGGGATGTTCGACGCGGCGGAAGTCCTCGCCGGCGATGCCGCCGTTGCGGCGGCCGGGGCGAGCGGCGCCGGGGCGGACATTCTGGTCGGCACGGTCTCTTCCTGCCATGGGGCGATCAGCATGCTCCGCCTGGGCCCTGCCCGAGGGTCCGAGGAACCCTCGGGCGTTCTATATTCGAGCAGTCACAGTGGCCGGCCAGCCCGGCCCGGATAACCACCGGCGAGGAGTGCATGTCCCGCATCATCACGGATTTCGAGCTGATCATCATCGGCGGCGGGCCCGCCGGCCTCTGTGCCGCGATGTACGCCGGCCGCGGCATGGTGCCGGCCGTGCTGCTCGAGAAGGGGATCCCCGGGGGCGAGCTGCTCAACACCGAGCTCATCGAGGACTACCCGGGATTCGAGAGCATCCTGGGGCGGGAGCTGGCGCGCCTGATGACGGAGCATGCGAAGAAGTTCGGCGCCGAGATCCGGCAGGAGGAAGTCGAGTCGATCGAGAAGATGGACGGCGGGCTCTTCCACGTGGCCTGCGCGTCGGGCAGCGTGTACGTGGCGCCGACCGTGATCCTCACCGCCGGCGGCACGCCCACCAAGCTGGGCGTGCCCGGCGAGGTCGAGTACGCCGGGCGCGGCGTCTCCTACTGCGCGGTCTGCGACGGCGCGTTCTTCAAGGGCGACACCATCGCCGTGGTGGGCGGCGGCGACGCGGCGGTCGAGGAGGCGGAGTACCTGACCCGCTATGCGAAGAAGGTGTACGTCATCCACCGCCGCAACGAGTTCCGCGCCTCGAAGATCCTCCAGGAGCGGCTCTTCGCCAATCCCAAGATCGAGGTGATCTGGAACAAGGTGGTCGAGGAGCTGCGCGGCGGCCCCGCAGGCCTCGAGACGGTGGAGCTGCGTGACACGGTGACCGGCGAGGCCTCGTCGCTGGCGGTGAACGGCTGCTTCGTGTTCATCGGGTTCCGGCCCAACAGCGGCCTCATCCGCGGGCACTTCGCCCACGATGCCAGCGGCTACATCATCACCGATGACCGCATGATGACGTCGATCCCCGGCCTCTTCGCCGCCGGCGACCTGCGGGTGCAGCTCACCCGCCAGGTGACGACCGCCGTTGGCGATGCGACCACCGCCGCGATCGCCGTCGAGAAATACCTCACCGATCGCCGCGCGTCGCGTGCGGCACGCGCACCGGCGGCGGGGGCAGCGATCGTTGTCTGAGCTCGAGGTGGTCGCCCTGCCCAACGGGCAGTTCGGCCAGAACTGCTACCTGCTGGCAGACACCGCGCGCCGGGAGGCGGTGCTGATCGACCCCGGCGAAGAGCCGGCGATGTTCCTCGCCGAGCTGGACACGCGGGCCTGGGCCCTGACCGGGATCTGGCTCACCCACGCGCACGTCGATCACGTGATGGGAGTGGCGCAGGTTCGCCGGCGCGCCCCGGTGCCCATCCACCTCCATCCTGCCGACCGCGTCCTCTACGATTCGCTGCCCCGGCAGGGCGAGTGGTTCGGCCTCCAGCTCGAAGTGCCGCCCGCCCCAGACGTCGAGCTGCAGCACGGACAGGAAGTCGCGGTCGGGGGCTTCACCTTCGAGGTCCGCCACACCCCCGGCCACTCGCCCGGCAGCGTGAGCTTCGTCGGGCACGGCATGGTCTTCGGCGGCGATGTGCTGTTCGCCGGCTCGATCGGCCGCACCGACCTCCCTGGCGGCGACCTCCCGACCCTGATGGCCAGCATCCAGCGCCATTTCCTCACCCTCCCCGATTCGACGATCGTGAGGAGCGGCCATGGCCCCGAG
Source organism: uncultured Gemmatimonadota bacterium (assembly GCA_946480845.1). The sequence continues at coordinate 148 of CAMLLJ010000131.1, read as the reverse complement.
ACGACGATCGGTGTCGAGCGGCTGACGAATCCGTTCCTGACGGCGGAGCTCGGGGTTGATTAGACAGGGCGGTCAGGACGGTCAGGACGGTCAGGACGGTCGGGTTGACCCGCGGCCCATCCATGAGAACCCGACCGTCCTGACCGTC
>CAMLLJ010000130.1 GCA_946480845.1 uncultured Gemmatimonadota bacterium | reverse complement strand
CGGGCGCTCGACCGGATCGTGCGCCGCTGGCTGCCGCCGGGATGGACGCCGGTCGAGGCGGCGCCGTCCCCGGGCCTGCTCCGGCGACTCGAAGTTTCGGACAGCATCGGCCCGCGCCTCACGCTCTCCGCCACCAGGCGGATGCAGATCGTGTTCGTCATGCACCCGTCGCCGCGCGACCCCGACGCCATCCTGCCGCCGGAGCGGATCCAGTTCCGGGTGACTTACTTCGATTCGGCCGGCGTGGGACGGAGAGCCGCAACGACGTACTGAAATTTGTTGCACCACTGGACAGACCCGCGGCGCAGGCGATATTCCAGCACCCCCAAACCAGCATACCAGATCACCGAAAGGCCCCGTGTCAGCGCGCCTGCGCTCAACGGCGTTCCGGTATTTCGCCGCGGCTTGCCTTGCCGCAGTGTCCTCGTGCGGCGGCGGCGACTCGACCGGCCCCTCCCGCTCGGCATCCCAGCTCACGCTCGTCGTGGCTCCGCCGCCGTCCGCGCCGAGCGGCGTAGTGCTCGCCACCCAGCCGGTGGTCCAGCTGGCCGATGCGCAGGGCGCGAGCGTCGCGGCCGCGGGCATTGTGGTCACCGCCACCGTGGACGCCGGGTCGATCACCGGCGCGGTGACGGCCACCACGGGAGCGGACGGACGCGCCGTGTTCCACGACCTGGCCATCGCCGCGCCGGTCGGCAAGCGCACGCTCACCTTCGCCGCACCCCAGCTCAGGGTGGCTTCTCATGCCATCGAGCTCCGTGCCGGTCCGGCACGGCTGGTCGCGGCCAATGCACCTACGACCCAGTCGGCAGGCAGCGGCAGGGTGGTTGCAGCCCCGCCGTCCATCCGGGTGACCGACGCCGCGGGCAACCCCGCCGCCGGCGTTGCGGTGGGGTTCACGGTGATTTCCGGCGGCGGCTCCATCCCGGGCGGCAGCATCGCCACGGGCATCGACGGCGTCGCAACGGTGGCCTCGTGGACGCTGGGCAACTCGGCAGGAGAGAACGCGGTTCGCGCCGGGGTGACCGGGCTGCCCGACAGCGTCGTGTTCACGGCTTTCGGCACCCTGGTCGCGGCCGACCGCGTGCTCGCGCACGAGGGAATGGACCAGACCGCGCAGCGCCTGACCGCGGTAGCGGTCGCGCCGGCCGTCCGGGTGCTGGACGCCGATGGGCGGCCGGTGGCCGGCTTTGCCATCTCGTTCGAGGTCACCCAGGGGGGAGGCACCGTCAACGGAGCGGCCCAGCTCACCGACGTCGCCGGCATCGCGAGGGTCGGGTCCTGGGTGCTCGGCGCCACCATCGGGACGAACCAGCTCGTCGCACTCGCGCCCGGCCTGCCGGGAAGCCCAGTGGAGTTCCTCGCCACGGGCCGCGGTCTCGGCAGGATGAGCGCAACTGCGGGTGCCGCGCAGAACGGGCTCCCGGGCGCAGCCGTTGCCGTCAGGCCGACGGTGCGCGTCGTGGACCTGTCTGGCAACCCGCTGGCCGGAATTCCGGTCGCGTTCAGCGTCGAGGCGGGAGGTGGGACGGTCACCGGGGCAGCTCAGGTGACCAGTGCGACGGGACACGCCACCGTCGGATCGTGGACCCTCGGGCCGTCTCCGGGCGAGAACCGCCTTCACGCCACGGCCGACGGCATCGAGATGAGCCCGGTGCTCTTCACCGCGTCAGGGTTTACGGTCGTGCCGGTGCGCATCGCCGTGCATGCGGGCGCGGGCCAGACCGGTCCGATCAATGCGGCGCTGCCGGTCGCGCCCGCGGTCATCGTCACCGATGCTGATGGCACGCCGGCGCCGGGACAGACAGTCATCTTCGAGGCCCAGGGCGGCACCGTCGTCAACGCGAGCGCGGTAAGCGGCGCCAACGGCGTGGCGAGCTCGGGCGGCTGGACGCTCGGGATGGGGATGGGAACCCACACGCTATTGGCGCGGGCCAGCGGGCTGCAGGGAAGCCCGGTCACGTTCCAGGCGACCGCAACGGCGGGCCCGCCGGCGAGGATGGTGACGGACCATCAGGTGGAGAACGCCGTTGTTGGCCAGGTGGTCCGGAACGTGCCGCGCGTGTACGTGCAGGATGTCGGGGAGAACAACCTCGCCGGCGTTCAGGTCACGTTTTCCGCCGCCACGGGGACGGTCACCGGCGCGGTCAAGTTGACGGACGCTTCGGGGTCCGCCGCACCCGACGGGTGGGTGCTCGGCACGACGTCGGGAGAGCAGAGTCTGGTCGCTACAGTGGCCGGCCTGGCACCGCTGCCGATGCCGCTCAATGTGCTCGCCGACTCCGTCGTCTCGATGGAAGTCGCCGGCGGCGATGGGCAGACAGCGGGAGTCCGGAGAATGCTGCCACTCGACCTGGTCGCCAGGTTCAGGGACCGGTACGGCAACCCGGTGACGGGCTTCAGCCTGGCGTACGAGGTGCCGCAGGGTGGGCAGATCACGGCCACGGAGCACTCCGATGCCGACGGACTGCTGCGGTTCCAGTGGCGCCTGGGCTCCACCGTCGGGCTGAACACCGTTCGCGGCACCAACCCCGACGTGCCCGGCCTGAGCGTCACTTTCTCTGCGACGGCGACCGCAGTGGTGAGCGACTTCGCGATCGAGCTGCGCCCGCTCGGGGGCATCTCGTCGCACCAGCCGGCGTTCGATGCGGCCGTGGCGCGCTGGCGCGACATCATCCTCACCGATGTGCCGCAGTGGACGCTGACCAGTCCCGCCGGAAGCTGCTTCAGCGGCCAGCCGGCGCTCAACGAGAGCGTCGACGACGTGATCATCTACATCCAGGCCGTGCCGATCGACGGGCTCGGCGGCGTACTCGGCTCGGCCGGCCCGTGCGTTCAGCGCAGCGGAAGCCACCTGCCCGTCATGGGCCTCATCCGGTTCGACAGCGCCGACCTCGACGACCTCGCGTCACATGGCCAGCTCTCGACCGTCGTGCTTCACGAGATGGCGCACGTGCTCGGCTTCGGCACCACCTGGACCGACCACGGCCTGCTGAGCGGCGCCGGCACCTTCAACCCGACGTTTACCGGCGCCTTCGCCCGCACGGCCTACCAGGCCATCGGCGGCATCGGCGCCGTTCCGGTGGAGAATACCGGCGGGCTCGGCACCGCCGACGGTCACTGGCGAGAGTCGGTCTTTACCAGCGAGCTGATGACGGGATACATCACTAACGGCTTTGCCAACCCGCTGTCGGCGGTCACGATCGGATCGCTGCAGGACCTGGGCTACGGGGTGGATTTTGGGACTGCCGATCCGTTCGGAGGCGCGTCGCTCCGGAGACAGCCAGCCGGCCCGCTGCGCCAGCTGCGTGAGCTGCCGCTCGACCGGCCGATCGTGGTGACCGCGCCGGACGGCCGGACCGTCAGCGAGCGGCCGCGGCGATAGCCGCCGAGGAATCGTCCTCGATCCCCTTGATCGGCTCGCGCGGGATGTGCGTGTTCCGAAACACGTCCTCGAGCCGGATGTCGAGCGCCAGCTTCCCCACGCCGCGCGCCTGCGCCCGGAGCCCCTGGGCCGTGGCGTGGGCCGTCAGCGCGCGCGCCGCGCCGATCTCGCCCGAGAGGCGCACGCCGTCGGCGAGGGTCCGGGTGATCTCCTCGTTGGCGAGGCCGCGGGCCAGGTCGAGCATCGCGCTCGCCGGCAGGATGGCGCTCCGGCGCAGCTCGTTGCGGAGCTTGCCGCCGGCGAGCCAGGTGATCCCGTGCACCAGCAGGTTCGAGGTCTGCACGTCGTAGTCGAGGTCGGGCACCGTGATCGCATCGCGCGCCGCATCGTAGACCGGCGTGCCCACCAGGTGCAGCCGCCCGATCGCGGCACCCGAGACCCGCACTTCGAGCGCCACCCGGTTCCGCCCCAGATAGCTCATCGCGACGTCCTCGATCACCACCCGGCGGCCCCGCACCCGGAGCCGCAGGCCCCGCAGCTCCTTCTGCAGGATCTCGTTCGCCGCGGCATAGGTGAGCGAGCCGTCGAGCACGGCGACGACCGTGTCGGCCGCCTCCACCCGGCTCAGGTTGGGCAGCGGGATCGAATCCGGCTCCGGCCGCGGGCCGGCGCGGATGCGCGGCTGGGCGCGCAGCGTGACCGTCGCATGGGCGATCGAGTCCCGCACCGTGATCGGCCCGACGCCGACCTCGCGCGGGTCGAGCGTGAGCCAGATCGTGCTGTCGGCGATCGGGATCGGCTGCTGCAGCGCCGACCAGACCGGCGCGAGCGCGCCGCGCACGTCCACCGACGCGAGCCGCGCGTCCGCGAGGGTGAGCTGTTTCTGGATCGCATCCTTCGCGGCCGCGAGCACCTTGTCGGTCACGTTGATGCCGACGAACGTGATCCGGCACTCGTCGGCCGGCTCGGCGGTGGCGCGCTCGACGCTCAGCACCTCGCTCGTCGTGCGGATGCGCCAGTTGGGGGCGACGCGGTAGCGGGTGCGGATCCGGATCCGCGCCACCGGGGCCTGGTCGCCGGTGCCGCAGGAGGCGGATACGGTGGTGAGCGGGATCTTGCGCCAGACGCGGCCGCGATAGGCCACCAGTGCGGTCAGCGTCATGCTGCTGCTGCCGAGGTCGATCTCGATCGGCCCGCGCAGCACTTCGATCGCCACCCAGGTGCGCGGACTCTTTGCGATGAGCAGCCGGTTCTCCAGGCTGCCGATGTGATCGGGGATGGTCTGCTCGATCTCGCGCAGCACCAGCCGGAGGTCGAGGCGCACCGGGGCGCTGGCGTAGGAGGGCGGGGCCACCGCCTCCGAATCCTGCACCATCTCGGTGATGGCCGCCGGCGGGGGCGCGTCGATCTGCCGCGGCGGCCCGCACGCGGCGGCGCCGAGCACGGCGGGGACGAGCAGGGCGGCGGCACGGCGCGGGGTCATGCCGAAACGTACTCGAAAATCTCCTCGATGGTCTGCCCGAAGACCCGGGCCAGCTCGAAGGCCAGCGGCAGGGACGGGTCGTACTTGCCGGTCTCGATGGCATTGATCGTCTGCCGCGATACGCCCGCCCGCTCCGCCAGGTCCGCCTGCGACCAGTCCCGCTCGGCCCGCAGCACCCTGAGGTGGTTCTTCACGCGTAGCGCCGGCGGGCGAGCCCGTTGCCGACCAGGTAGAAGAAGACGAACCAGGGCCAGATGTGGTTGTAGCTCCAGTCCTGGAAGTTGAGCTCGACCGCGCGCTGGACCAGGCCAAGGGTGGTGAGCATCAGCACGCCAAGGGGGAAGGCCACACCGAGGGCCTCGAGCTGGATCCGGCGTTCCAGCTCGTCGGCCGAGCGGATCCCCTGGACGAACCGCCAGAGGAACGCGGCGAAGACCGGCGTCGGCACGAAGGCGAGGGCCAGCCGGATCCCGCGAGCCAGCTCCGGATTGGCTTCCAGGTAGAGACGTACGCCGAAGTAGAGCACCAGCCACAGCACGAGCAGGCCGAGCACTACCGTGCCGTCCGGGATGGCACGAGGGCGGGGGTTCGTCATGGTGGCTCCTGAGCGGGTTCTGACCGAAACGCTCAGGAATAGTAAAGCGAGGACGACGAATTGTCAAGCTAACTTGACATAATCCTGATCAAGTCGCCCTACTTGCGAAACTTCCGGATCCGCCTGAGGTCGCTTTCCGGCATCGCCTTCCACTCCTCGCCCAGCCGCCGCAGCCGGATCTTGGCGCGGCTCCGGTCCAGCTCGCCGTGCTCGTCCCGGTTGAGCAGGTTCACCTTCACGACGGCCTCGGAATCGGACTCGACGCGGAGCTCGCGGAACTCGATGCGGCCAAGGCCGGCCGTCTCCTCCGGCCGCGCGGCGTCGATGAGCCGCATGACGCTCACGTACACCCGCTCGGCGGGCATTCTGTCGAACGCCTCGATGGTGCGGGTGCCGGGCATGAGCGAGAGGGGCCAGCGCGCGGGGTCGGCCTTCGCCTTGCGGCGCACGGCCGCCTTGATCTCGGCGAGCGCGTCGGGGTGCATCGCGCGCGCCGCGCGCCGCCAGTTGCCGCTCAGCAGCGCCTCAGCGTACACGATCGCGGCGTCGTGCGCCTCGCGCGCCGCGAGCGAGATACGGCTCGCGCGCTCGACGGGCACCTCGATCGGCTCCGCATCCAGCCGGTAGCCGGTGCCTTCCGCCAGGGTGAACGGCTCCGCGGACTGTGCCGCCAGCGGGGCCGCTCCCAGGCCGGCCAGCAGCGCGATCGCCGCCAGCCGCTGCAGGTGATGTCTCGTATTCGTCATGGCCAGTTCCCTCCCAGCGCCCTGAAGAGCGCCACATAGGCAGTGGCCGCATCGGCGCGGCCCTGCGCCAGCTGATCGTGCGCCGCCAGCAGCGTGCGATCGGCGTCGAGCACCTGCAGGAAGTCGGCGGCGCCGGCTTCGAAGCGGAGCCGGGCCAGCTCGGCGGCGCGCCCGCTGGCGCCCGCCGCCTCCTCGAGATGCTCGAGCCGCGCGCGCGCCGAGCGGTAGCGTGCGTGCGTGGTGCGGATCTCGGCGGCCGCGCGCAGCAGCGACTGCTCGTAGGCCGATTCGGCGGCCGCCTTGCGCGCCCCCGCGGCATCCGCCGCCGCGTGGACGCGGCCCAGGTTGAGCAGCGGCCAGGAGATCACCGGGCCGACGGAGAACCGCGACGTCCCCCGGCCGCCGAGGCGGTCGAAGTCTCCGGCGCCCATGCCGAGGCCGCCGACGAGCGTGACGCGGGGCAGGTACTCGGCCTTTGCCGCGCCGTGGAACGCCGACTCCGCGGCGTAGCGGCGCGCCGCGCTGACGATGTCGCCGCGGCGGAGGATGATCGGCTCGAGCCGGCCCAGCTCGGGTGCCGGCGGCAGCGCCGGGAGCGCGGCGGCCGCGTCGAGCCCCGGCGGCACGGCCGCCGGATCGAGGCCCGCGAGCACGGCCACCTGCTGCTGCGCGGCCGCGATGCCCGACTCGAGCAGCGGCATCGCCGCGAGCGTCGTGGCGAGCTGCGCCCGCGCCCGCTCGGTGTCGAAGGCGGTGCCGCGGCCCGCATCGAGCCGCTGCTGGGTCAGCTCGAGGGTGCGCCGCTGGTTGTCCGCGTTCCGCGTGGCCACGGCGAGCCGGTCCTGCAGGCCACGCAGCTCCATGTAGGTGCTCGAGAGCTCGGCCGTCACCAGCACCTGCACGTCGCGCTCGTCCGCTTCCGAAGCGTCGATGAGTGCGCCGCGCGCCTGGACGCCATGGCGCAGCCGGCCGAAGAGGTCGATCTCCCACGCGCCCTCGATGCCGGTGTCCCAGTAGTCGCGCGCGGGAAGCCTATCCACCGATCCCGGCACAGCGGCCATCGGCAGGCGCTGCCTCGTGTATCCCGCGACAGCCGTGACGGTGGGCACCAGGTCGAGGGCCGCCTGCGTGCGGCTGGCCCGCGCCTCGTCCACGCGCGCCGCGGCGGCGCGCAGGTCGCGGTTCCCGCCCAGCGCGCGCTCGATGAGCCGCGCCAGCGTGGTGTCGCCGAGCGATGCGGCCGAGGCGAGTGTCGCGGGAGCGGCCGCTTCAACGTCGGCGATGGTGCGCGGAAGCGGGGCGTCACCCTGCGCCACGAGCGCTGACGGAAGCGCCGTCATGGCCGCGAGCAGGAGGATCTGGATCGGGCGGCGCATCGCGCCGCGCAGGATGTCACGCATGGTAGGCCTCCCCGGCCAGCCCGGCATTCGCGGCCGGCTGGCGCTCGGCAGTGGCGGCCCGCCGCTCGGCGAGCCCCTGGATGACGACGTAGAAGACGGGCGTCAGGAAGAGCCCGAAGAAGGTGACGCCGAGCATGCCGCTGAACACCGCC
>CAMLLJ010000129.1 GCA_946480845.1 uncultured Gemmatimonadota bacterium | reverse complement strand
TTCGAGGTGCAGATCCGCACCCAGGAGATGCACCGCACCGCGGAGTACGGCATCGCGGCCCACTGGGTCTACAAGGACGAGCATCCCTCCAATGAGCTCGACCAGCAGCTCGGCTGGTTCCGCCAGCTCCTCGAGCTGCAGCAGGACACCCACAGCCCCGAGGAGTTCCTCGAGTTCCTGAAGATCAACCTCTACCAGGACGAGATCTTCGTCTTCACGCCGCAGGGCGACGTGAAGCGGCTCCCCAAGGGGGCCACCGCGATCGACTTCGCCTTCATGGTGCACACCGAGGTCGGCCTCAAGTGCCAGGGCGCCAAGGTGAACGGCCGCATCTCGCCGCTGCACCGCGAGCTCAAGAACGGCGACACGATCGAGATCCTCACCGGCCCCAACGCGCGCCCGAGCCGCGACTGGCTCGCCCACGTGCACACCGGGCGCGCGCGCCAGAAGATCAAGCAGTGGGTGCGCCACGAGGAGGAGACCATCAGCCTCGGCCTGGGCCGGGAGATCCTGGCGCGCGAGGTCCGCCGCCGCCGCCTGGAGACGCCGGACCCGGCCCAGCTCGAGCGTGCCGCGACCGCACTGTCGCTGCCGGGCGGGAAGGAGCTGGAGGTGGCGGTGGGCCGCGGCGACCTGGCGATCGGGCAGGTGATCCGGGCGCTCTATCCCGACCTCCCGTCGGACGAGCTCGCGGAGCCCAAGCCCACCGTCTTCGGCCGGGTCATCGACCGCATCCGCCTCGGCCGCGGCATCAAGGTGCAGGGCGCCGACGGGCTCATGGTGCGCTACGCGCAGTGCTGCCAGCCGGTGCCGGGCGACAAGGTCGTGGGCTACGTGACCCAGGGCCGCGGCATCTCCATCCACCGCGCCGACTGCCCCAACCTGCTCACCCTCTCCGCCGGCGAGCGGCGGGTCGACATCGACTGGCAGGAGTCGGCCGGCGAGTCCTTCGCCGTGCGGCTGGTGCTCTCGGGCGAGGACCGCCGCGGCCTCTATGCCGACATCATGGAGGCGATCAGCCAGACCGGCACCAACATCCGCGGCGCCGACCTGCATTCGAAGGACGCCACGGTGTTCGGCAACGTGTTCGTCGAGGTGGACAACCTGACCCACCTGGCCAAGGTGCTGAAGGCCGTGCGGAAGGTGAAGGGCGTGACCGAGATCGAGCGGCGGGAGGCGCAGGCACCGCAGGGTGGCGCCGCGCTGGGATCGTAGCGTGCCCGGCTACTGGATCGTCAAGTCGGAGCCGTCCACCTACTCGTTCGGCCAGCTGCAGGAGGACGGGCGCACCCGGTGGGACGGCGTCCGGAACGCCCAGGCGCTGATCAACATCCGGGCAATGAAGAAGGGCGACCTGGCGCTCTTCTATCACACCGGCGGCGAGAAGGCGCTGGTCGGCCTCGCGCGCGTTGCTTCCGCGCCGTATCCGGACCCGGCAGCCGGAGATCCCAGGCTCGCCGTGGTCGATCTCGCGCCGGAGCGCGCGCTCCCGAAGCCGGTCGCGCTCGCCGAGATCAAGGCAGAGGAAACGCTTGCCGACCTGCTCCTGGTGCGCCATTCGCGCCTGTCCGTGATCCCGGTCTCCGCGGCGCACTGGCGCCGGCTGCTGCAGCTGGCCGGCACCCGCTAGAACCGGAAACCGACTCCCGCGCCGGCCCGCCCGCCTGGCAGCGCCATGACGCGCGGTGCGGCGGCCGGCACCGGCCGCCAGCGGTCACCCTGGTGCCGGGAGCCGGCGATCGCGCCGATCACTCCACCGATCACGATGCCGATCGCGCCTCCCGTTCCCGCCCGCCCGATCGCCGCCATGCCTTCCAGGCCACTGCCGTCTCCCTCCGAGGTGGCATACCCGGCCAGCATGCCGATCGCACCGCCGGCGGCCGCGCCGATGCCTGCGCCGCGCCAGGTATCGGCGCCGCGCCCCGCGAAAGCCTCGATGAGCGAAACGCTGTCCCTGTGGAAGGCGAGCTCGCCATGCGGCGAGGCCAGGACGATGGTGTCCGGTCGCCAGTGCCTGAGCGTGCCGCTCACGCCGGGACCGTGCCGGGGCGTCAGCCGAATGCGGTCACCTTCGCCGATGGCCGGCACCTGTGCCTCGAGCTGCGCTGCGCCCAGCAGCAGGAGCGCGACGAGCGTTCCTCCTGCCGCACGCACTGCATCGATCGGTTGCATGGCTGGCTCCGTCTGAGGGTCAGTGACGGCGCCACGGTCGCCTGGGCCAGTCAAGTTCGAGTCAAGCCGCGGCGGATCCGCCCCTCCCGAAGATTCCCCGAAGCCGCTATATTGGCGCCATGTCTTCCCCGCGCTTTGAGGTCGTCGCGCCATTTGCTCCCGCCGGGGACCAGCCACGCGCCATCGGCGAGCTCACGGCCGGCCTCGGTCGCGGCGACAAGTACCAGACGCTGCTCGGCGTCACCGGCTCCGGCAAGACGATGACGCTCGCCCACGTCATCGCCAACTACGGGAAGCCCACGCTGGTGCTCTCCCACAACAAGACGCTGGCCGCGCAGCTCTACGGGGAGCTCCGGCAGTTCCTGCCGCGCAATGCCGTCGAGTATTTCGTTTCTTATTACGACTACTACCAGCCCGAGGCGTACGTCCCCTCGACCGACGTCTACATCGAGAAGGACGCGTCCATCAACGCCGACATCGAGAGCCTCCGCCTCCGCGCCACGTCGAGCCTGATGGAGCGGAAGGACGTCGTCATCGTCGCCACCGTGAGCGCCATCTACGGCCTGGGCGACCCGGTCGAGTACCGCCGGCTCATGGTGCAGGTCCAGAAGGGCGAGCAGCGGGGCCGCGACGACATCCTCTCCGAGCTGGTGCGCATCCAGTACGGGCGCAACGACGTCGCCTTCGAGCAGGGCACCTTCCGGGTGCGCGGGGATTCGATCGAGATCTTCCCGGCGTACGCGGAGCAGGCGATCCGCATCGAGCTCTGGGGCGACGAGGTTGAGCGGATCAGCAAGATCCACCCGCTCACCGGGGAAACGATCCAGACGCTGGACCAGTGCCTCATCTACCCGGCCAAGCACTTCGTCACCCAGCGGGCCACCATCGAGCGCGCCGTAAAGCTGATCCGCGAGGAGCTGGCCGAGCGGCTGGCAGTGCTCCGGAGCGCGGGGAAGCTGCTCGAGGCGCAGCGGCTCGAGTCGCGCACCAGCTTCGACATCGAGATGATGCTCGAGGTGGGCACCTGCGCCGGCATCGAGAACTATTCGCGGCCGCTCAGCGGGCGGCGCGAGGGAGAGCGCCCGGCCTGTCTCTTCGACTACTTCCCCGACGACTTCCTGGTGGTGGTGGACGAGTCGCACGTCACCATCCCCCAGATCGGCGGCATGTACAACGGGGACCGCGCCCGGAAGCTGACCTTGGTCGAATACGGGTTCCGGCTCCCGTCCGCGCTGGACAACCGGCCGCTGCACTTCGACGAGTTCATGTCGCTGGTTCCGCAGATGATCGCGGTCTCCGCCACGCCGGGCGAGTTCGAGCTCAAGCTCTCCGAGGGCGCGGTGGTCGAGCAGATCATCCGGCCCACCGGCCTGGTGGACCCGCCGGTCGACGTGCGGCCGGTGCGCGGCCAGGTGGACGACCTGCTCGCCGAGATCCGCGACCGCACCGCCCGGCGCGAGCGCGTCCTCGTCACCACGCTCACCAAGCGCATGGCCGAGGACCTGACCGACTACCTGCAGCAGGCCGGGGTGCGGGTGCGCTACCTGCACTCCGACATCGACGCCATCGAGCGCATGGAGATCCTCCGCGGGCTCCGGCTCGGCGATTTCGACGTCCTGGTCGGCATCAACCTGCTGCGCGAGGGGCTCGACCTGCCCGAGGTGTCGCTCGTCGCCATCCTCGACGCCGACCAGGAGGGCTTCCTGCGCAGCGACCGTTCGCTGGTGCAGACCATCGGCCGCGCCGCGCGGCACGTGAACGGGCGCGCCATCATGTATGCCGACCGGATGACCGGGTCGATGGAGCGCGCCATCGCGGAGATGGACCGGCGGCGCGCCATCCAGGTCGCGCACAACGAGGCGCACGGGATCACCCCGATGTCGATCGTCAAGTCGCTCGAGGAAGTCCGGCTCTCCACCCACGTGGCGGACGCCCGCACCGAGAAGCCGGCCAGGCCGCAGCGGCCGCAGGAGGTGGTGGACCTGCACGACCCGGCGGAGCGCGCGGCCTACGTCGCGAAGCTGGAGCGCCGCATGAAGGAAGCGGCGGCCAACCTCGAGTTCGAGCGGGCGGCGCTGCTCAGGGACGAGCTCAACGAGCTGCGCGCCGCGGGCGCGCCCGATGTGCACCGGTCCCACGGCCGGGCGCGCCGCCATGCCTGAGCGGCGGCTCGTCACCGAGCCGGAGCTCAAGGCCGAAGGCGAGCGCATCGGACGCGGCCTCCCGCCGCGATCGGTCCTGTTGTTCGAGGGCGACCTCGGGGCGGGGAAGACGTCGCTGGTGCGGGCCATTGTCCGCGGCCTCGGCGGTGGCGACGAGGCCTCGAGCCCCACGTACGCGCTCGTGCATCATTATCATGGAGCGCGCGGGCCGGTCTACCATGTGGACTGTTACCGGCTGAAGTCGCCCGACGAGGCGGCGGACCTCGACTGGGAGGCGCTGGGCGAGGCGGATGCGCTCCTCGTCGAATGGCCGGAGCGGGGCGGCGCCTGGGTCCCGCCGGCCACCCGGCGCTTCCGCCTCGCGCACGTGGACGATCCGGACCGCCGCTCGCTCGAGGTCACCTGATGCTGCTCGCCATCGATACGGCCACCGATCGCGCCTCGGTGGCGCTGGGCCGCACGATGCAGGATGCGCTCGAGGAGAACCTCGATGGGGCGCGCCGCCATGCCGCGGCGCTCCTGCCGATGATCGCCCGCCTGCTGGCGAGGGCCGACCTCGGGCTCGATGGGGTGCGCGGCATCGTGCTGGCGGACGGGCCGGGGAGCTTCACCGGGCTCCGGGTCGGGGCCACGGTGGCCAAGGCCCTCTCGCTCACCCGCGGACTGCCGGTGCTCGTGGCGCCGTCGCTCATGGCCCGGGCGCTCGCGGCCTCGGGCGGATCCGAGGCGCCGGTGCTGGTCACCAGCGATGCCCTGCGCGGCGATGCGTATGCGGCCGTCTACCGTTTCATCGGGCAGGGAGTCGACACCCTGGTGCCGGCCGGCGTGCGCTCGCGGTCGGAACTGGCCACGCTGGCGCCCGGCGCGATCGACGCGCACGCGCAGCCGGCGCAGGCCTCGGCGCTGATCGCCCTCGCGGCGCTCCGGGGTGGGGCAGTCCCGGTAGCGGACGTGGCGGGATGGGAGCCGGTGTACGGCCGGCCGGCCGAGGCGCAGGCCCAGTGGGAGCGGACCCATGGACGACCCCTGTCGGGTGCGGCCGGCCTGGCCGGCTGACGCTCCCGTCATCGCGGCGCTGGAGCGCCGCTGCTTCGGCGATCCGTGGAGCCTGCAGAGCTTCCGCGAAGCGCTCGGCACCGAGCTCTCGTTCGGGCTGGTGGCCGAGTGCCGGGGAGAGATCGCCGGCTACCTCATCGGCCGCGCCACGCTCGGCACCGGCGAGATCCTCAACCTCGCCATCGCGCCGGAGTGGCGCCGGCGCCGGCTCGGGCGGATCCTCCTCGAGGCCGGGCTCGACGCGCTCGCCGCCCGCGGCGCCGAAGAGGTCTTCCTCGAGGTGCGCGAGTCGAACGCGGGCGCGCTGGCGCTGTACCAGGCGGCCGGGTTCCGCCCCGTCGGCCAGCGCACCGGCTATTACCGGAGCCCGCGCGAGAACGCCCTGGTGCTCCGGACCGAACTCTCCGCCGCCGAGCGAAAGCGGTGACCGGAGCGTACTTTTGGTGCAGCGCGTCCCGGCGGGAGCGGTAGACTCCCGGGGTCCGCGGCGTCCCGTCCCTGAATCCACCCGGAGGTGTCTGTGAGTCGCAGCCTGAACAAAGCCATCCTGATCGGCAATCTCGGCACCGATCCTGAAGTGCGGAGCACCTCGAACGGGTCCCGCGTCGCCACGCTCTCGCTGGCCACCAGCCGGCAGTGGAAGGGACAGAACGGCGAGAAGCAGGAAAAGACCGAATGGCACCGCATCATCGCCTGGAACAACAAGGGCTCGGCGCTGGCCGACATCGTCGAGAAGTACTGCAAGAAGGGCGACAAGATCTACGTCGAGGGCTCGATCGAGTACCGCTCGTGGCAGGACCGCGAGGGCCAGACCCGGTACACCACCGAGATCACCGCGCGCGAGCTGATCCTGCTCTCCGGCCGGAGCGAGGGCTCGGAGTCCTTCTCCGCATCGAAGGTCGGCGCCGGGGCGAGCGGCTCCTCCCCCAAGGGCCCCGAGGCGTTCGACGCCGCGCCCGAAGCGCTGGACGCGGAAGACGACGACCTGCCGTTCTGAGCCTTACAGGCACCAGGGAAAACGGGAGGGGGCGGCAGTGCGCAGGCGCGCTGCCGCCCTCTGCGTTTTCCAGCCAGCAATTGCGAGGGTCGGCGGCCCAGGCAGCGCAGAAATCGTTCACATATAAGGTGATGTGTAATCGGTTAAGCTCTGATATTGCAGGTGGTTGTGCCAATAGGGCACGGCTGGCCACCCGCTGGCGTCGCTTTTGCACCTTCACCTCCGACCGCAGCACAATCGCGCGATATCCGCTGACTGGTGTGGAGACATCCATGATGCGCAATTCCTTCGGCAGGTTCGGACTGGTGCTCGTCGCGGCGGCCGTATCGACGTCCGCGCTCTCGGCGCAGCAGGCTCGGCCAGAGACCCACACCGTCCGGTCCGGCGACACGCTCTGGGACCTGGCCCGCCGCTATCTCGGCGATCCGTTCCTCTGGCCCGAGATCTACCGGCTCAACACCGCCGTGGTCGAGGATCCGCACTGGATCTATCCCGACGAAGTGCTCCGGCTCTCCGCCTCCGGCGACGTGGCCTCGGTGCCGACCACCGATACGCCCCCGCCGACCGCGCGGGACTCGGCGGACCGCGCCGCCGCGAACGACATGACGCCCGCGGGCGAGGACTGGAAGAAGTACTTCACCAATCCGACCGGCGCGGCCGGCACCCTCGGGTCGATGACGCAGCGCCCCTATCGCGCGCTGCGCGAAGGCGAGTTCCACTCCTCGGGCTTCCTGACCGAGGGCCGCCAGCTCCCGCTGGGCACCCTGCTCGGCCGGGTGACACCGCTGCAGATCCGCGCGCGGACGGTCACCGAGTCCGCCATGCTGCACTACGAGGTCCTGGTCGAGGCGCCCCGGGGTGGCACGTACCAGACGGGTGATTCGCTGCTGATCGTGGACGTGGGCGGCTCGGTGTCCGGTTTCGGCCGGGTGGTGAGACCGCGGGGCATGGCCCGGGTGACCGAGGTAGGGCCGAACCGCACCGTCGCGATGGTGATCGCTGCCTACGGCGCGATCGAAGAGGGCAACCGCCTGATGCCGATCGAGAAGTTCACCGGCTCCGGCACCGCGCGTGCCGCGGCCGTGGCCGACGGCGTCGAGGCGCGCGTCCTGGGCGGACCGACGACGCAGGTCCTCAAGGGGCCGCAGGACGTCCTCTTCCTCGACAAGGGCAGCCGCGATGGTGTGGCGCCGGGCGATCTGTTCGAGGTGCGGCGCGCCGCCAGCAGGCGCGAGGACGGCGCCACCGACAAGCCTGAGGTGATGGCGCTGCTCCAGGTGGTGCGCGTAGGCGAGCGCAGCGCCACGGCCCGCATCCTCACCGTGTCCTCGCCGGATATCGCCAACGGCACCGTCAGCCGGCAGATCGCCAAGC
>CAMLLJ010000128.1 GCA_946480845.1 uncultured Gemmatimonadota bacterium | reverse complement strand
GCTATCCCCCACCGAAAGACATGTTCCTCACGTGTTACGCACCCGTCCGCCACTGAACCATTGCTGGTCCCGTTCGACTTGCATGTGTTAGGCACGCCGCCAGCGTTCGTCCTGAGCCAGGATCAAACTCTCCAATGAGTAGTTCGATATGTAGCTCGAGCGAACGACTTGGCTTTCGCCATTTTGTCGTCCGAATCACAGAAAATCAGAGTATCAACCCGGTCCCCGCGGCCTCTGTGTCCGCTGGAACCATTGGGTCCGCACTCCACTTTTCGCTCACTTCACTTTTCAAAGAGCAGACTTCGCTGGTTGGCCGTTTGTCCGGACGTCTCCGCCCAGAAAACCGCCGAGCCTCTAATTCTAGCCGGTTGCAGGAGGTGAGTCAAGGGGTTGGTACTGCCCGACTTCATCCATCTCTGCCACCCGCCCCCGCCAGTCGGTGCCGCTCCGGCAAGGACAGCGGGGAGAGCCCCATAATGTAGTGCAGGCGGACCCGAAGTCAACCCGTAGGGTCCCTCATTTCCCCGATACCTGCGCCCGGCCGGGATACCTCCAGCCAGGATGGATCGAAGGGACGGCTAACCTAACCGCCACTTGCAGCCCACGCAACCCTCCTAACGCCCTGAATTCACATCGGGTTCCGCCACCCCACGCTCCCGCGGCCGCGCCAGCAGCCGCTCGGCGAAATCCAGCCGCTCGGCCAGCTCGCCGACCTCGCCGCGCAGGGCCTCGAGCTCGTCGAGGACGGCCTCCGGCACGCCGCCCCGCCGCTCGTAGAGCTCCGCCGTGGAGGGGTCCCAGTCGGTGATCAACCGGCCGTCGTCATCCCGGAAACCGCCCGCCGCCACCAGAATGACGTCGAACGCCCACCAGAACCCGAGCCCGCCGAACGTCACCAGCATCAGCAGCGCCGTACCGACCTTGCCGGCGTAGAACCGGTGCCCACCCACCATGCCGAGGACGACGGCGAGCGCCAGCGCCACAGTGCGGGACTTGTCGGAAGGGTCCCGGGGATCGATCGGGCCGGACGGCGTATGCATGCAGGTTCCTCGCGAGGGGATGCGCCCGGGTGGACTCGAACCACCGACCAACAGCTTAGAAGGCTGCTGCTCTATCCAGCTGAGCTACGGGCGCCCGTGGTCAGGGGAAATCATAGTGCGCTCCTCGCGGGCCACAAGCAGCGCCGAAACCGCAGCTTCCGCGCGGCCGTAGATTCCCGCGGACATCCTGACGGGCCCCGGGCCCGCACATCCTCAAGGAGACCCCGTGCGCTCTCTCTTTCTTGGCCTCGTGGCAGTGGCCGGCTGCGCGTCCGCCGGCGCCTACGGCGGCACCGGCAGCGCTCCGGCCGCGCGCGCAGCGCTCACCAGCGGCGACGCCGTGGTGCGCGCGATGCACGACGCGCACAGCCGCACCTGGTACCGCACGCTCACGTTCGTCCAGCGCACCACCTTCCCCGACCGGCCGGCGCAGACCTGGTACGAGGCCGCCGCCTTCCCGGGCAAGCTCCGCATCGACATCGCGCCGATCGACAGCGCCAACGCCACCATGTACGTCGGCGACTCGATCTACGTCTTCCGCGGCGGCCGCCGGGTGGCCGCGCGGGCCGACCGCAACCTCCTCCTGACGCTCGGGTTCGACGTCTACGGACAGGCGCCGGAGGCCACCATCGCCCAGCTCCGGGAGCAGGGCGTGGACCTGACGCAGGTGCACGCGACGACATGGCAGGGCCGGCCGGTCACCGTCGTCGGCGCCGCGGAGGGCGACTCGACGTCAAACCAGTTCTGGGTGGACACGGAGCGGATGCTCTTCGTGCGGCTCATCGAGTCGGTGCCCAGCCAGGGTGGCGGCAGGAGCCGGCTCGACATCGAGTTCAACAAGTACCAGCGGCTGGGGCGCGGCTGGATCGCGCCGGAAGTGATCATCCGCCGGGACGGCACCGAGGTCATGCGCGAGGAATACAGCGACATGCGGGCGGACGTGGAGCTCGACCCCGCGCTGTTCGGCACCACCGAGTACCGGAAGCCCGCCTGGGTGCGGTGAGCGTGGGGCGCCTCCCGCTCGCGCTGGCCCCGGCGCTGGTCCTCCTCGCCGGCTGCGCCTCCAACCGGACCGTCGAGGTGCCAGCGCAGTCGGGCATGAGCCGCCCTGCTCCCGCCACCGGCGAGGACGTGCTCCGCCGCATGCACGAGGCGCATGCGGGCACCTGGTACCGCACCCTCACCTTCCGCCAGACGACCGCCTTCGCCGACGGCCGGGTGGAGACGTGGCATGCGGCGATGGCGATCCCCGGCCGGCTCAGGATCGATGTGGCCCCGGCGGGCCGGGGTGACGCCAGCATCTTCCGCAACGACAGCCTGTACCGATTCCAGCGGGGGAAGCGCGAGCGCGCCACCGCGTTCGCGCATCCACTGCTCATCCTGGGCTTCGACGTGTACGGTGCGCCTCCGGCGGAGACGATCGCCCGGGTCCGCGGCATGCGAATCGACCTGGCGACGCTCTCCGAGGCCACCTGGCAGGGCCGGCCCGTCTGGATCCTGGGTGCCGAGCCCGGGGATACCACCGAGACGCAGGCATGGATCGACATCGAGCGCCTGGTGCTGGTCCGGCTGCTCGAGCGCCGCCCCGCCGAGGGAGAGTCGGGCACGCCGGCGCTCATCGACACGCGGTTCAACGGATACCAGCGCCTGGCGGGCGGCTGGATCGCCCCCGAGGTGGTCTTCCGGGTGAACGGCGCGCTCCGGCTGACCGAGACCTACTCCGATATGCGCGCCGACGTGCCGCTCGACGCGAGGCTGTTCGACGTGGACGAGTACCGGCGCCCCGCCTGGATCGAACAGGATTAGCTTTCCTGAACCATCGTCCAAGGAACCCCATGTCCGAAGCCGCCAGGGTCGAGTTCCTCGAGCTCGACCAGCCCGAGATCGAAGCGATCCTTGCGCGGAACTACGTGGGCCGCCTCGCCTTCACCTTCCGCGACAAGGTGGACATCGAGCCGCTGAGCTACGTCTATGCGGATGGCGTGATCAACTTCCGCACGGCGCCCGGCACCAAGCTCGAGGTGCTGCTGCACCAGCCCTCCGTGGCTTTCGAGGTGGACGAGGTGCGCGGGCACTACGAGTGGAAGAGCGTCGTGGTGCACGGTACGGTGTACATGGCGGAACCCGAAGGGTCGCGCTACGACGTCGAGGCGCACGAGCAGGCGGTGGCGGCGATCCGCGATGTCGCGCCGCACGCGCTCGGGCCCGACGACCCGGCGCCGTTCCGCACCGTGCTGCTGCGGCTCCACGTCTTCCGCATGGAGGGCCGGGAGGCGCGCCCCGCCGACATCGTGAAGTGATCTTCAGGCCGATGGGGCGCGCTGCTTCATCGGCCATTGCGTAATGGTTCACCATGTTCCGTCTCGCCCTGCTCGCAGCGCTGCAGGTCGGCCAGCCGGTCCCGGCCGCCGACACCCTTCCCGATCTCTCCATCGTGATTGATATCGCTGCGAACCGCCTCGACCTGCGCAAGGCGGGCCAGGTGATCGCACGTTATCCCGTGGCGACCGGGCTCCCGGCCTTTCCCACGCCAACCGGCTCGTTTCTCATTCAATCGGTCGAGCTGAACCCTTCGTGGACGCCTCCCGCCAGTCCGTGGGCGGCCGGACGGAAGCCGATGCCGCCTGGCCCGGCCAATCCAATGGGGCGTGCCAAGATGATGCTGATGCCCCAGTACTACCTCCATGGCACGCCGGATTCGCTGTCGCTGGGCACGGCGGCGTCGCATGGCTGCATCCGCATGCACAACCGCGACGTCCTGGAGGTCGCGCGGGAGGTCATCGAGGCCGGTGCTCCAGCGCTCGCCGACTCGGCGGGCCTCCTGCTCGCCGACTCGGTGCGCAGCCGCACCATCCGGCTGGAGCGGGCAATTCCGGTCGAGATCCGCTACGATCCGGTGCAGGCGGCGCCGGCGCTCACTTCACCCTGAGGTCACCATGCGCATCCACGCAGGCATCGCGGCACTGGCCCTGGTCGCCGGCTGCTCGGCGAACCCGTCTCCCGTGCCGGTCCAGGCCAGCGCCGCCGATCGGGAGCATCTCGAGGGACGCTGGGAGGGCACCTACGAGAGCCGGGAAACCGGCCGGAGCGGCAGCATCGTCTTCAACCTCGACGCCGGCCGCGACACGGCGACCGGCGACGTCGTGATGGTTCCCGCCGAACGCGACCGGCGCTCCTACTCTACGGACCGCTCCCTGCCGAGGGCGCCGCAGATGGCCCCGGCCGAGGTCATCCCGATCCGGTTCGTGCGGGTGCGTGGCGACCGGGTGATGGGCCGGCTGGAGTCATATCGCGCGCCCGAGTGCGACTGCCAGGCCACCACGACGTTCACCGGGCGCCGCGAGGGCGACCGCATCACCGGCACGTACGTCACCGAGGGCGCCGGCACGCGGGGCACGCGGGGGCGGTGGGAAGTGAGGCTGGTGCGCGCCGCGCGGGAGCGATGATCGAAGGCTGGGGACGGATCGCCGCCGGTGTCGCGGGCGGCTTCGTGCTGCTCACGGTGGGGGCGTTCGCCCAGGCGCGGCGGGCCTGGCGCCAGGGAACGGATGCGCTCGTCGCGGAGCTGCGCACCGGCGCCGCCCCTGCCGAGGCATCTGCGCCCGATCGCACGCAGGTGCGGGCCGACCTCCCTGCCCCCGTGGCGCGCTACTTCGCCTTCGCGCTCGGCGCGGAGGCGCCCGTCCGGATCGCGCGGGTCATGCACGCCGGCGTGTTCCGCACCAGGCCCGGCGGGCGGGCATCCCGGTTCACCTCGATCCAGACGATCAGCGTGCGCCCGCGCGGCTTCGTCTGGGACGCGGCCATCGCCATGCTGCCGGTGGTCCCGATGCGCGTTCGCGATACCTATGTCGGCGGGAAGGGCGGGATCGAGGGACGCATCGGCGGGCTCGTGCCGGTTGTGGACCAGTCGGGCACCCCCGAGCTGGCCTCGGGCGCGCTGGCGCGCTGGCTGGGCGAGGCGGTCTGGCTTCCGTCGGCGCTGCTGCCCGGCGACGGCCTGGCATGGGAAGCGATCGATGACGGCTCCGCCCGCGCGACGCTCACCGACCGGGGCACGCAGGTATCGATGGTGGCGCACTTCGGCCCGGCCGGCGAGATCGTGCGCCTGACCGCCGACCGCTACCGCGATGTTGCCGGGCGCGCGGTGCTCACGCCCTGGATCATCGAGCTGGGCGACTACGCCCGCACCGGCGGCATGATGGTGCCGATGTCCGGATCGGTGGGGTGGGAGCTGCCGGAGGGCCGGTTCGAGTACTGGCAGGCGCGCATCGTGGATATCTCCTACGAGCGATAGCTGCCCGCAGACCTCATCCTGATGCAAATCGGGGCGCCGGGATTCGAACCCGGGACCTCCTGCTCCCAAAGCAGGCGCGCTACCGGACTGCGCCACACCCCGTTCCGGCCGCGCAATCTAACTGGTGGCGGAATCTCCGGCTGAGCCCGGCCGCGCCGGATCCGCGGGTCTGACGTACGCGGCAAACAGCTCCTCCACCATGCGCCCAGGGTCGTCGCAGAGCCCTTCGTGGATCGGCGACGTCTGCAGCACGTCCGACCGCGGCGCCGTGAGCCAGTGGAAGCGCTCCGACGTCGGCAGCAGCGCGACCGGACCTGCCCCCGGGTCTCCCGCCGCGATCGCCGCGTAGCTCCGGAGATACCGTGCGAGCCGCCCGGCATCGACGCCCGGCACCATGGCGCGGAGCGAGGCCGGGTCGGTCACGGCGCGCACCGCGAGGAATTCGCGGGAGCGGGCGTGCACGATCACGCCCACCGGCACGAAGCCCCCCAGGTGCACGTGCGGCACCGCGCGCACCACCGCAAAGTCGTAGGCCGCCGGCTCGCTGGCGTTCATCGCCGTGCTCCGACCCGCCCGCGCGGATTCTCCAGCGCATGCGCCCGCGCCGCGACCGCCTCCTCGGCGAAGGCCCGCGGCGCCTCGAGCCGCCGGCCGAGCCAGCGGCGATAGCGGTCGCGCGCCGCAGCCGGGGTCGGCGGGTCACCCGCACCGGTCGGCAGGAGCAGCGAGTCGGGGACTGCGGCGAGGATGTCCGCCAGCACCGCGTCACCGAGCGCCGGTGCAGTGGCCGCGTCGACCGGGCCGAGCGCGCCGGCGGCGTCCAGCAGCACGTGATCGCGGATCAGCGGGAAGGAAGCGCGCGCGGAGACGTCATCCACGCGCGGCCAGTCGTGATGGCCGTAGAGGGCAGCCCCATGGTCGATGAGCCAGAGGGCGTCGGCCCAGACCAGCAGGTTGGGGTTCCGGTGGGTGCGGTCTGGATTGGTGACCAGCGCGTCGAGCCAGACGAGCCGGCTCGCGAAGTCCGCGGAGGCAAGCTCGCCGGCAGCGCCCGTGTCGAAATTGAAGGCGCCGTCCAGGTAGCGGATTCCGACGTTGAGCCCATGGCTCTTGCGGAGGATGTCCTGGATTTCCGGATCCGGCTCGCTCCGGCCGAAGGGCGGCGGCACGTCCACCAGCACGAGCTCCGGCACCGGGAGCCCTGCAGCTGCCGCGAGCTGCCCCACCACCAGCTCGGCCACCAGCGCCTTCGGTCCCTGCCCTGCGCCGCGGAACTTGACGACGAACAGGCCCGCCTCCGTTTCGACCACCGCGGGCAGCGACCCGCCCTCGCGCAGCGGCTGGACGTAGCGCGTGGCGCGGTGGACGGGGAGCATGTCAGCGCGCGAGCGGGGTCCGCGGCCCGGCGAGACCCTGGAGATCGCCGTCGAGCAGCGCCTTCCACCCTCCCGGCGTGCGCCGGAGGCTCAGCACGGTGACGTTGGCGACCGACTCCTTCGACGACGCGACCCGGGAACGGTAGACGATGTGCGCGAACGCGTCGCCCTCGAGCACCTCGCCGATCACCGAGTTGGTGATGCGCAGCCCCGGCGCCGAGGGCATTCGCCCGAAGACGCCACGCATGTAGGAGACGAACACCCGCTCGGCCGGCATCTTCTTCAGCTCGTCCACCGACCTGGCACCGCCGAAGAACTTGAGTCCCTGCGCCCGCTGGTCGGGCGTGGCCGACTGCTCGAGGATGCGCACCACGTTGGTCCGGAACGCGGCGATGGCCTCGGGGTGCACGTCACGGGTAAAGGCATCGGCATCCTTGCGCGCGAGCGAGGCGAGAACCCGCTCCGCCACGGCGCGCGGCGAGCCGGCACGGACCGGCTGCCTCGGACTGGCCTGGGCCGCCTGCTTCGGGTTGTCCTGCGCCGAGGCGGGGAGTGCGACGGCGCACGCCGCGAGCGCGGCGACGAGGGCGGCCTTCCGGATGGACATCATGCTCCGATCGATCAGGGTTGGTCGCCGCGGTCGAGTGCCGCGACGAGAGCGTCGAGCGCGCGGCCGCGATGGCTCACGCCGTCCTTTTCGGCAGGCGCGGCCTCGCCGAACGTCTTGCCCAGCTCGTCGCTCACGAACCAGGGGTCGTAGCCGAAGCCGCCGGTGCCGCGCGGCGCCGTCGCGATCTCGCCGTTGCAGACGCCCTGGAACGCCTCGGGAATGGCGCCGGGCGTGCGCAGCAGGACCAGCACGCACCGGTAGCGGGCGCGCCGCCTGGCGCCCTCCGCCCCGAGCAGCCGGCGCCGCAGCTCCGCATTGTTGGCGGCGTCCACCTCGGCGGGCGATCCGGTGGCGGCGGCCCACCGCTTCGACCGGACGCCCGGCTCTCCTCCCAGGGCGAACACTTCGAGCCCCGAGTCGTCGGCCACGGTGGGCAGGCC